>NZ_JBWKCC010000012.1:0-6580 GCF_056436655.1 Streptomyces sp. NPDC043427
CCCCCCCCCCCCCCCCCCCCCTCCCCCCCCCCCCCCCCCCCCCCCCCCCCCCCCCCCCCCCCCCCCCCCCCCCCCCCCCCCCCCCCCCCCCCCCCGCGGGGCTGTCAGCCCATGTGCGGGTAGATGTAGTCGGTCGGCGGGACCAGCGTCTCCTTGATGGCGCGAGTCAGGGTCCAGCGCATCAGGTTCTGCGGAGCGCCGGCCTTGTCGTTGGTGCCGGAGGCGCGGCCGCCGCCGAAGGGCTGCTGGCCGACGACGGCGCCGGTCGACTTGTCGTTGATGTAGAAGTTGCCGGCGGCGTAGCGCAGCTTCTCCATCGTGTACGCGGCGGCCGCGCGGTCGCCGGAGATGACCGAGCCGGTGAGCGCGTAGGCGGACACCGCCTCCATCTGGGTCAGCATCTCGTCGTACTTCTCGTCGTCGTAGACGTGCACGGCGAGGATCGGGCCGAAGTACTCGGTGGTGAAGACCTCGTTCTCCGGGTCGTCGCACTCGATGACGGTCGGGCGGACGAAGTAGCCGACCGAGTCGTCGTAGCTGCCGCCCGCGACGATCGTGCAGGCCGGGTCCGTCTTCGCGCGGTCGATGGCGGCCTTGTTCTTGGCGAAGGCGCGCTCGTCGATGACGGCCCCGATGAAGTGGGACAGGTCGGTGACGTCACCCATGGTGATGCCGTCGACCTCGGCGGCGAACTCCTCCTTGAAACCGGAGTTCCAGATGGAGGCCGGGACGTACGCCCGGGAGGTCGCCGAACACTTCTGGCCCTGGTACTCGAAGGCGCCACGGGTCAGGGCGGTCTTGAGGATCGCCCGGTCGGCGCTCGGGTGGGCGACGACGAAGTCCTTGCCGCCGGTCTCGCCGACCAGGCGCGGGTAGGAGCGGTACTTCTCGATGTTGTTGCCGACCGTCTTCCACAGGTACTGGAAGGTCTTCGTCGAGCCGGTGAAGTGGATGCCGGCGAGCTCGCGGTGCTCGAGGGCCACCTTGGAGACCTCGATGCCGTCGCCGGTGACGAGGTTGATGACGCCCTTGGGCAGCCCGGCCTCCTCCAGGAGCTGCATGAGCAGCACGGCCGCGTGGGTCTGCGTCGGGGACGGCTTCCAGACGACGACGTTGCCCATCAGCGCGGGGGCCGTCGGCAGGTTGCCGGCGATGGCGCTGAAGTTGAAGGGCGTGATCGCGTAGACGAAGCCCTCCAGCGGACGGTGGTCGAGGCGGTTCCAGACGCCCGGGGAGTTCGCCGGGGGCTGCTCGGCGAGCAGGTCACGGGCGTACTTGACGTTGAAGCGCCAGAAGTCGATCAGCTCGCAGGGGGTGTCGATCTCGGCCTGCTGGGCGGTCTTGGACTGGCCGAGCATGGTGGAGGCGGCGAGCGTCTCGCGCCAGGGGCCGGACAGCAGTTCGGCGGCGCGCAGGATGATCGCGGCGCGGTCGTCGAAGGCCATCGCGCGCCAGGCGGGCGCGGCGGCGAGGGCCGCGTCGATGGCGTCCTGGGCGTCCTGCTGGGTGGCGTTGCCGTAGGTGCCGAGCACGGACTTGTGGTTGTGCGGCTGTACGACGTCGAAGCGCTCGCCGCCGCCCAGCCGCTTGACGCCGCCGATCGTGCAGGGCAGGTCGATCGGGTTCTCGGCCAGCTCCTTGAGCTTGGCCTCCAGCCGGGCGCGCTCGGGCGAGCCGGGGGCGTAGCCGTGCACCGGCTCGTTGACGGGGGTGGGGACCTGGGTCACAGCGTCCATGGGTTCCGTAACTCCTTACTGAGCGGTGTTGCTGCGAGCGGGGGCGGGGCTCAGCCCTTTGTGATCATGCTTCGTGCGAAGAACCGCAGGTTGGCGGGCTTCTCCGCGAGGCGCCTCATGAAGTAGCCGTACCAGTCGGTGCCGTAGGCGGTGTAGACGCGCATGCGGTGGCCCTCGGCGGCGAGGCGGAGGTGTTCGTCGCTGCGGATGCCGTACAGCATCTGGAACTCGTACTCGTCGAGTTTGCGTCCGGCGCGGTGGGCGAGTTCCTGGGCGATGGAGATCAGGCGCGGGTCGTGGGAGCCGATCATCGGGTAGCCCTCGCCGTCCATGAGGGTCCGCAGGATCCTCACGTACGCCTTGTCGATCTCGTGCTTGTCCTGGTGCGCGACCTCGGCGGGCTCCTTGTACGCGCCCTTGACCAGACGCACGCGGCTGCCGTTCTCGGCGAGCCGGTGGGCGTCGGCCTCGGTGCGGAAGAGGTAGGCCTGGATCACGCAGCCGGTCTGCGGGAAGTCCTTGCGCAGCTCCTCGTGGATGGCGAACATCGAGTCGAGGGTGGTGTGGTCCTCCGCGTCCAGCGTGACCGTCGTACCGATGGCGGCGGCGGCCTCGACGACCGGGCGGACGTTCTTCAGCGCGAGTTCGTGGCCGTCCTCCAGCGCCTGGCCGAACATCGACAGCTTCACGGACATCTCCGCGCGGGTGCCGAGTTCCAGCGCCTCGAGCCGGTCGACGAGCTCCAGGTAGGCGTCCCGGGCGGACTCGGCCTGCTCGGGGCGGGTGATGTCCTCGCCGACGACGTCCATCGTCAGCTCCAGGCCACGGTCGGTGAGCTCCCGCACGATCGGGACGATCTCGTCCACCGTCTCGCCCGGGATGAAGCGGTCGACGACCTGCTTGGTCACCGGTGCCGCCGAGATCAGACGTCGCATCCGGTCGCTGCGCGACGCGGCGAGAATCACGGGACCCAGCACGGGGCACCTCCATACCAACGCATACGAGGCCGATGCCCGAAGATCCGGGAACGGCACGGAGAACCACCGTGAAACCTAAGGATCCCTCCGATCGTCGGCCATCGACAGCTGTCACGCATTCGTGCCCCAGATCTCAGACAGATGTATGAAGGGGCTGCGGGGATGGGGGAGAATGCCCGGGTGACCGCCGATTCCGCATCATCCCACCGCGCAGGCGACTACCAGGAGCTGGTCGACGAGATCTCGGAGCTGCTCGGCGCGCCGGCGACCCTGGAGAACCGGGACTTCGAGCTGATCGCCTTCGGGGCCTACGACAGCGAGGGCGAGCTCGACGCGTCCGCGCTGGACCCGGTGCGGACCCGCTCGATCCTGACCCGGCGTTCCACGGCGGCCGTGCGCACCTGGTTCGAGGGGTTCGGCATCACCCGGGCCACGGGCCCGGTCCGCATCCCGCCGACCCCCGAGGCGGGGGTGTACCGGGGGCGCATCTGTCTGCCGGTACGCCATCGGGGCGTCGTCCTCGGCTACGTCTGGCTGCTGGCCGACGATCCGGGGCCCTCCGAGCGGCAGCTGGCGGCGGCGATGGAGGTGACGGCCCGCATCGGCGCGCTCCTCGCGGACGAGGCACAGCACGGGGCGGATCTCACCCGGGAGCTGCGGGCGGTCCTCACCGCCGAGCCCGGCTGGCCCCGCGACATGGCGATCGCCGAGCTCCGCACGGCCCTCGGCTCCCGCGCGGACGCCCCCCACACCATGGTCTGCGTGGCCCCCTGGCCCTCGGCCGCCCCGGAGGACACCCCCTCCGTCCGTACGGTGCCGGGGGCCACCGCCCTGTGCACGGTGCCGTGGGGAGCGCAGGGCCACTGCCTCGCCCTCCTCGTGCGGCTGCGCTCGTCGGACGTGCTGACACCGGCGACTTCGGCGGCGGGGAGGTTGCTGGAGCGGGCGGGGGTGGGCTCCGGGGGTGCTGGAGCCGGCGCCGCGTCCGGAGCGGGTGGTGGGTCCGGGGGTTCCGCGCCCGGAGGTGGGCCGGTCGCCGGTGTCGCCGGGGCGCGGCCCGGGCTCGGGGAGCTGGGGGCCGCCTGGTGGGAGGCGTCCGGTGCGGCGCGGGCGGCGTTGGCGGAGTCCCGGCTCGGTCCGGTCGCCGAGTGGGCGTCGATCGGGCCGTACCGCCTGCTCACCGCCCTGCCCCCGGAGGCGGCCCACGACCCGGTGACCGGCCCCCTCCTCTCCCCCACCCACCGCGAACTCGCCCGCACCGCCGAGATCTACCTCGACTGCGCCGGCCAGGCCGGCCGCACCGCCGCCGAACTCGGCATCCACCGCCAGACCCTCTACTACCGGCTGTCCCGCGTGGAGCAGCTGACGGGCCTGGACCTGGACGACGGCGAGGACCGGCTGCTGCTGCACATGGCTCTCAAGGCACATCGGCTCTGAGTCGGTGCCGGCGCGCCGGCACCGACCGTGCCCCCGCCTTCGAGCCGCGCCTGATCGTCCTCGACGAGCCGGGGCGGATCAGCCCTTCGTGGCACCCTTGATGACCCGGCGCAGCCCCTCGGTGAGCTGTTCGGCGTCCGTCGCGGTGTCGGGGTCGAAGAGCCACTGGACCATGAGCCCGTTGAGGAGGGTGACGTAGAAACGGCCCTCCGTGTCGACGGTCTCCTTGTCGAGCTCGGCCTCCGGAACGCCGCTGAACAGGGGCACGAGCCCCGAGCGGCCCTGTTCCTGCGCCTCGGCGAGCAGTTTGCGCACCTCCTGGAGCCGGTCCGCGTGGACGACGACCTCCAGGCTCAGCATCCAGATCGCCCGCGCTTCGGGCACTGAGCGGATGATGGTCGCCCACACCTCCTGGAAGCGCTCCAGCGACCCCGGGGGTGACGCGGCCTCGGCCTCGCCCCAGCCGGGGTCGAAGGTGTCGCCGAGCCCCTCGAGCAGCGAGATGTACGCCTGTACCAGCAGCGCGTCCTTCGAGCCGTAGTGGTAGCCGATCGACGCCAGGTTGGTCCCCGACTCCTTGACGATGTCACGCGCGGTCGTGCGCACGAACCCCTGGCCCAGCAGGCAGCGCTTGGCGCCTTCGAGTAGATCCTCGCGATGTCCCATGCGGACCACCCTACCCCCGATCCATACACCTGTCCTAGACGTGCGACTTACACGATTGACTTACACGAACGGCCTACACGATCGACTTACACAATCGTTCTAGACAAACGTTTAATACGCCCGTACATTCCTCGGCATGACGAACTCGACGAGCACGACCACCTCCCGTGCCGGCCGGCGCGAATGGACCGCCCTCGGCGTCCTGATGCTTCCGCTGCTGCTGGTCTCGATGGATGTCTCGGTCCTCTACTTCGCGATCCCGGCGATCAGCGCGGACCTCGAACCGAGCGGCACCCAGCAGCTGTGGATCTTCGACATCTACGCGTTCGTGCTGGCCGGCCTGCTGATGACGATGGGGTCGATCGGCGACCGCATCGGCCGCCGCAGGCTCCTGCTCATCGGCGCCGCCGCCTTCGGCACCGCGTCCCTGATCGCGGCCTACGCGAACAGCGCGCAGACCCTGATAGCGGCCCGCGCGGTCCTCGGCATCGGCGGCGCGACCCTGATGCCCTCGACGATGGCCCTGATCCGCACGATGTTCACCGACCCCGCCCAGCGCGCGAAGGCGATCGGCCTGTGGTCCGGCGTGATGACGGCGGGTGTCGCGCTCGGCTCGGTGATGAGCGGTGTCCTGGTCGAGTACTTCTGGTGGGGCTCGGTCTTCCTGGTCAACCTGCCGGCGATGGCGCTGCTCCTGGTCCTCGGCCCGGTCCTGCTGCCCGAGTCGCGTGACCCCGCGCCCGGCCGCTTCGACTGGCTGAGCGTCCCGCTCTCGATGGCGGCCGTGCTCCCCGTGATCTACGGCCTGAAGGAGATCCCCTCCGAGGGCTGGCACACCGAGTACGTCGTCTCGGTCACCCTCGGCCTGCTCTTCGCCGCCCTCTTCGTCCACCGTCAGCGCACGGCGGCCTCGCCGATGATCTCCCCGGCGCTGTTCCGCGGCCACGGCTTCACGCCCGCCGTCGTCCTCAACCTCGTCTCCTCGTTCGGGATGATCGGTTCGGCGTTCTTCACCACGCAGTACCTCCAGTCGGTCCTCGACAAGAGCGCGCTGGAAGCGGCCCTGTGGGCTCTGCTGCCCTCGGTGCCGATCGGGATGGCCGCCCCGCTGTCCACCTCCCTGGTCCAGAAGGGCGTCAACCGGGCCTACGTCGTGACGGTGGGCTTCGCGATCGCCGCGGCCGGCTACGCGCTGCTGGCCCTCGCCGACACCGACTCGATGTGGCTCGTGCTGGCCGCCTGCGGCGTCCTCGCCTCCGGAATCGTCATGGTCGTCTCCCAGATGACCGACCTGGCCATGGGCGCGGCCCCGGTCGAACGCGCGGGCTCCGCCTCCTCCCTCCTGGAGACCGGCGCCGAGTTCGGCGGCGCCCTCGGCATGGCGGTCCTCGGCTCCATCGGTACGGCCATCTACCGCCACGAGATCCCGGCCTCGGCACCGGCTCCGGCCCAGGAGACGCTGGGCGGCGCGCTGGCGGTCGCGGGCGGGCTCCCGGGGCGCGCGGGAGACGCCCTGGCGGCGGCGGCGCGGGAAGCGTTCACCAGCGGGATGCAGGGGGCGGCGATCGCGGGGGCGGTACTGCTCGCGGGGGCGGCGGTGGCGGCGTCCGTGACCCTGCGGAAAATCCGGGTGAAGTAACAGGACAAGCGAAAGGCGGGGGGGGGGGGGGGGGGGGGGGGGGGGGGGGGGGGGGGGTGGGGTGGGGGGGGGGGGGGGATAGGCTATGCAGATCAAGCAAAAGGACAGGGAGAGGGCGGCGGGGC
>NZ_JBWKCC010000012.1:6590-223677 GCF_056436655.1 Streptomyces sp. NPDC043427
GGAGGGGCGGGGCTGGTGGGTGTAGTTGTGGCGCCGCATGTTAAAGGAGAGAAGCCGAGAGAGAGGGAGAAAAAAGCAAAAATGGCGTGACCCTCCCCCCCCCCCCCCCCCCCCCGGCGCCTTTTCGAGCAGGGTTCAGACGCTCAGCCCGTCCGACGATCGAGGACGAGGCCGTTGAGGCCGAAGCCGGGGTCTGGGGGCTGCAGCCCCCAGGGACGGCAACCTCAGACCAGGTTCACCGCACGAGCCGACGTCGCCCCGATCTCGGCAGCGACCTCCGCCAACACCCCGGCGGGCACCGTGTCGTCGACGGTCAGGACGGCCAACGCCTCGCCGCCCGCCGCCGCACGAGCGACCTGCATACCGGCGATGTTGATGCCCGCCTCACCGAAGATCCGGCCGACCGTGCCGACGACGCCGGGACGGTCCTCGTACTTCAGGACGACCATGTGGTCGGCGAGCGCGAGGTCGACGTCGTACTCGCCGACCGCGACGATCTTCTGGAGGTGCTTCGGACCGGCCAGCGTGCCGGAGACCGACACCTCCTCGCCGTCCGAGAGCGTGCCGCGCACGGTGACGACGTTGCGGTGATCGGCCGACTCCGAGCTGGTGGTCAGCCGCACCTCGACGCCGCGCTCCTGGGCGAACAGCGGGGCGTTGACGTACGAGACGGTCTCATCGACGACGTCCTCGAACACACCCTTCAAGGCGGACAGCTCCAGCACCTTCACGTCGTGCTGGGTGATCTCGCCGTACACCTCGACGTCGAGACGGACCGCGACCTCGCCCGCGAGGGCGGTGAAGATGCGGCCGAGGCGCTCGGCGAGGGGCAGTCCGGGCTTGACGTCCTCGGCGATGACACCACCCTGGACGTTCACGGCGTCGGGCACGAGCTCACCGGCGAGCGCGAGGCGCACGGACCTCGCGACGGCGATACCGGCCTTCTCCTGCGCCTCGTCGGTGGAGGCACCGAGGTGCGGGGTGGAGACCACCTGGTCGAACTCGAACAGCGGGGAGTCCGTGCAGGGCTCCTTCGCGTACACGTCGAGACCGGCGCCGGCGACCCGGCCCTCCTTGAGGGCGGAGTACAGCGCCTCCTCGTCGACGATCCCGCCGCGCGCGGCGTTGACGATGCGCACGCTCGGCTTGACCTTGCGCAGCGCCTCGTCGCCGATCAGGCCGACCGTCTCGGGGGTCTTGGGCAGGTGGACGGTGATGAAGTCGGAGACCTCGAGCAGCTCGTCCAGCGACAGCACCTTGACGCCCATCTGGGCGGCGCGGGCGGGCTGGATGTAGGGGTCGTAGGCGACGACCTTCATGCCGAAGGCGGACATGCGCTGCGCGACGAGCGCGCCGATGCGGCCGAGGCCGACGACGCCGAGGGTCTTCTCGGCCAGCTCCACGCCCGTGTACTTGCTGCGCTTCCACTCGCCGTTCTTCAGCGCGGCGTTGGCCTGCGGGATGTGGCGGGCGGTGGCGAGGAGGAGACCACAGGCCAGTTCGGCGGCGGTCACGATGTTGGAGGTGGGGGCGTTGACGACCATCACGCCGGCCTTGGTGGCGGCGGAGACGTCGACGTTGTCCAGACCGACGCCGGCACGTGCGACGACCTTCAGCTTGCGCGCGGCGGCGACCGCCTCGGCGTCCACCTTGGTCGCCGAGCGGATCAGGATCGCGTCGACGTCGGCGATGGCCGGGAGCAGTTCGGCTCGGTCCGCTCCGTTGCAGTGCCGGATCTCGAAGTCCGGGCCAAGCGCGTCCACGGTCGCGGGCGACAGCTCTTCAGCGATGAGTACGACAGGTTTCGAGCTCACGTGAGTCCTCACAGGTCCAATGCGGACGGCCGTCCCGACGGCCGCAGGCGGTGGAGGGGCTAGCCGCGTGGAAGACGCACGACGTTGTGGGCCTGACGCGTATGTAGTGCAGCAGTGTAGTGGCGCCACGAGCGCGTTCCTGCGCCACGACGGCGGATCCCCCGGACGAGGCTGTACACGCCGGATAACCCCAAAATAGCCCCTCCGGCGCACGAGGAGCGGGTCCGGGCGGAGTCCGCGACGGTGCCCCCCAACCGGCGGCACCGTCGCGGAACGAGGCTCACGCCTCTTCGTTCACCCAGCTCATCAGCTTGCGCAGCTGCTTGCCGGTGGTCTCCAGCAGGTGCTCGGAGTCCTGGTCCTTGTACTCGTTGTACTTCTTCAGACCGCCGTGGTACTCGTCCATCCAGTTCTGGGCGAAGGTGCCGTCCTGGATCTCGGCGAGGACCTGCTTCATCTCGGCCTTGGTGGCGTCCGTGATGATGCGCGGGCCGGTGACGTAGTCGCCCCACTCGGCGGTCTCGGAGACGGACCAGCGCATCTTCTCCAGGCCGCCCTCGTACATGAGGTCCACGATCAGCTTCAGCTCGTGCAGGCACTCGAAGTAGGCGATCTCCGGCTGGTAGCCGGCCTCGACCAGGGTCTCGAAGCCCGCCTTGACCAGCGCGGCCGTACCACCGCAGAGGACGGCCTGCTCACCGAACAGGTCGGTCTCGGTCTCCTCGGTGAAGGTCGTCTTGATGACACCGGCACGCGTGCCGCCGATGGCCTTGGCGTACGACAGGGCCAGCGCGAAGGCGTTGCCCGTGGCGTCCTGCTCGACCGCGGCGATCGCGGGGACACCGCGACCCTCCTCGTACTGGCGGCGCACCAGGTGGCCCGGGCCCTTCGGGGCGACCAGGGCGACGTCGACGCCGGCCGGGGCCTTGATGAAGCCGAAGCGGACGTTGAAGCCGTGGGCGAAGAACAGCGCGTCGCCGTCGTTCAGGTTCGGGGCGATGGACTCCTCGTAGACCTGGGCCTGGATCGGGTCCGGGATGAGGATCATGATGACGTCGGCCTCGGCGGCGGCCTCCGACGGCGTCACCACACGCAGGCCCTGCTCCTCGGCCTTGGACTTGGACTTGGAGCCCTCGTGCAGACCGACACGCACGTCGACACCGGAGTCACGCAGCGACAGGGCGTGGGCGTGGCCCTGGCTGCCGTAGCCGATGACCGCGACCTTGCGGCCCTGGATGATGGACAGGTCGGCGTCAGCGTCGTAGAACAGCTCGGCCACTTTGGGTTCTCTCCTTGAATGCAGGTGTTGCGTCCACCGTATGACGGGGAGCGGGAGGGAGGTTTCGGGGTCTCGGTATACGGGCGGCCGGTGTCACCCGATCGCCCGATTCCGTTCGTGACAAGGCTTACGCCGAACGGTCCAGAGCGCGCAGGGACCGGTCGGTGATCGAACGCGCACCGCGTCCGATCGCGATGGTGCCGGACTGGACGAGTTCCTTGATGCCGAAGGGCTCCAGCATCTTGAGCATCGCGGACAGCTTCTCGCTGCTGCCGGTGGCCTCGATGGTGACGGCCTCCGGGGAGACGTCGACGGTCTTGGCGCGGAACAGCTGGACGATCTCGACGATCTGGGAGCGCGTCTCGTTGTCGGCGCGCACCTTCACCAGAACGAGTTCGCGCTGCACCGCCTGTGACGGCTCCAGCTCGACGATCTTCAGCACGTTGACGAGCTTGTTGAGCTGCTTGGTCACCTGCTCCAGCGGCAGGTCCTCCACGCCCACGACGATGGTGATGCGGGAGATGTCGGGGTGCTCGGTGACGCCGACCGCGAGCGAGTCGATGTTGAAGCCGCGGCGGGAGAACAGGGCGGCGATCCGGGCGAGGATGCCCGGGGTGTTCTCCACCAGGACGGAGAGCGTGTGCTTGGACATGATCTGCTTCCTTTACGGCTCTCAGTCGTCTTCGTTGTCGCCGAAGTCGGGGCGGACGTCCCGGGCGGCCATGATCTCGTCGTTGGAGGTGCCGGCGGCGACCATCGGCCACACCATCGCGTCCTCGTGGACGATGAAGTCGACGACGACCGGGCGGTCGTTGATCGAGTTCGCCTCCTCGATGACCTTGTCGAGGTCGTCCGGGGACTCGCAGCGGATGGCGTAGCAGCCCATGGCCTCCGACAGCTTCACGAAGTCGGGGACGCGGGTGCCGCGGGCCTGCGGGTTGAGGTCGTTCGGGCCGCTGTGCAGCACGGTGTTGGAGTAGCGCTGGTTGTAGAACAGGGTCTGCCACTGGCGGACCATTCCGAGGGCGCCGTTGTTGATGATGGCGACCTTGATCGGGATGTTGTTCAGGGCGCAGGTGGTGAGTTCCTGGTTGGTCATCTGGAAGCAGCCGTCGCCGTCGATCGCCCAGACGGCCTTGCCGGGCGCGCCGGCCTTGGCGCCCATGGCGGCCGGGACGGCGTAGCCCATGGTTCCGGCGCCGCCGGAGTTCAGCCAGGTGGCGGGCTTGTCGTACTGGATGAAATGAGCGGCCCACATCTGGTGCTGGCCGACGCCCGCCGCGAAGATCGTGCCCTCGGGGGCGAGCTGGCCGATGCGCTCGATGACCTGCTGCGGGGAGAGCGAGCCGTCGGCGGGCTGGTCGTAGCCGAGCGGGTAGGTCTCGCGCCAGCGGTCGAGGTCCTTCCACCAGGCGGTGTAGTCGCCCGGGCCGCCCTCGCTGTGCTCCTTCTGCACCGCCTGGATCAGGTCGGCGATGACCTCGCGGGCGTCACCGACGATCGGCACGTCCGCGGCGCGGTTCTTGCCGATCTCCGCCGGGTCGATGTCGGCGTGGACGATCTTGGCGTAGGGGGCGAAGCTGTCCAGTTTGCCGGTGACGCGGTCGTCGAAGCGGGCGCCGAGGGCGACGATCAGGTCGGCCTTCTGCAGGCCCGTGACAGCGGCCACCGACCCGTGCATGCCCGGCATACCCAGGTGCTGCGGGTGACTGTCGGGGAACGCACCCAGCGCCATCAGGGTGGTGGTGACGGGGGCACCGGTCAGCTCGGCGAGGACCTTCAGTTCGGCGGTGGCGCCGGCCTTGAGCACGCCGCCGCCGACGTAGAGGATCGGCCGCTTGGCGGCGGTGATCAGCTTGGCGGCCTCGCGGATCTGCTTGGCGTGCGGCTTGGTCACCGGGCGGTAGCCGGGCAGGTCCATGGTGGGCGGCCAGGTGAAGGTGGTCTTCGCCTGGAGGGCGTCCTTGGCGATGTCGACCAGGACCGGGCCGGGGCGGCCGGTGGAGGCGATGTGGAACGCCTGCGCGATGACCCGGGGGATGTCCTCGGCCTTGGTGACCAGGAAGTTGTGCTTGGTGACCGGCATGGTGATGCCGACGATGTCCGCCTCCTGGAAGGCGTCCGTACCGATGGCCGAGGAGGCGACCTGGCCGGTGATCGCGACCAGCGGCACGGAGTCCATGTGCGCGTCGGCGATCGGGGTGACCAGGTTGGTGGCGCCCGGTCCCGAGGTGGCCATGCAGACGCCGACCTTGCCTGTGGCCTGCGCGTAGCCGGTGGCCGCGTGGCCCGCTCCCTGCTCGTGACGGACCAGGACGTGGCGCACCCGGGTCGAGTCCATCAGCGGATCGTAGGCGGGAAGGATCGCACCGCCGGGAATGCCGAATACCGTGTCGGCGCCGACCTCCTCGAGAGAACGGATGAGGGACTGCGCACCCGTGACGTGCTCGATGGGAGCGGAGTGCTGTCCTCCGGATCGGGGCCGCGGCTGCGGATGGGCCCCGGTGGCCTGCTCGGTCATCGTCATTCTCTTCTCGATGCTGAGGGTTTGTGCGAGGTTTGTACGACGTTGGGCTCGTGCCCGGACGGAGTTCGACTCGCGCCCGTGCAACAAAAAACCCCTCGTGCCGCAAGGCAAGCGAGGGGAGCGCGCCGGGAGTGGTCGCTGGGGGTTCCGGATCGTCCGGTGCGTCCCAGCTCAGCCGACGCGCTGTCCAAGTACGAGAATTCGGGTGCGCATGGCTCTGACCCTCCCCCCGGCACGCACCGACTGTCAAGTGGGTGGGACGGGAGTCTCATTATGTGGGCGCAGACCACTTCCGCCGAGAACGGCGGTGACACCGCTGGTGTACACCCCCGCGCCCCCGACGCGCCCCTGCGGTTCCCTCACGCCGCCCGCGAACGCCGGTTCGACCGGCCCGTTCGGCACCGGATAGCGGCCGGAACCCAGCGCTCGGCGCAGCCGGTACTCGTCCAGGGGCCCGGAGAACGCCATGCCCTGCCCGTGGGTGCAGCCCATCGCGCGCAGGGCGACGGCCTGCTCCGGGAGGTCCACGCCGTCGGCGATGGACTGGAGCCCGAGGTCGGTGGCGATGCGCAGCAGCCCACTGGTGATCTTGTGCAGCCGCGCCGACTCGACGACTCCCTCGACGAGAGTGCGGTCGAGCTTCATCACGTCGACGGGGAGTCGCCTCAGGGCCGTGATCGCGCCGTAGCCGCTGCCGAACCCGTCGAGCGCGATCCGGACACCGACCCTCCTGAGGGCGCTCAGCCGGCGTTCCAGCTCGTCCAGCGGGACCCGCGGGTCCGTGTCGGACAGCTCGATCACCAGCGACCCGGACGGCAGCCCGTGCCGGGTCAGCAGGGCCTCCACGGTGCCCAGCGGCATCGACCGGTCGAGCAGGCGCCGGGCGCTCATCCGGACCACCACCGGTACGTTGATGCCGTTCGCCGCGCGCTCGGCGGCCTGTTCGACGGACTCCTGGAGCACCCAGCGCCCGAGCTCGGCGGTCTTGTCGCTGTCTTCCGCCACCCGCAGGAACTCGGCGGGTGTGAACAGCACCCCCTGCGAGGAGCGCCAGCGGGCCTGGGCGGCGACCGAGGTGATCCGGCCGTCCTCCAGGCACACCACGGGCTGGTGCAGCAGGGCGAACTCGCCGTCGTTCAACGCGGCCCGCAGACGCGTGGCCAGCTCCGCCTTGCGTACGACGTCCTGCTGCATCTGGGGCTTGTACAGCTCGACCCGGCCCTTGCCGCCCGCCTTGGCGCGGTACATGGCGAGGTCGGCGTTGCGCAGCAGTTCGCCCGCGCCCAGACCGGGCTCGGCGAAGGCGACCCCGATGGAGGCGGCGACGCGGACGTCGTTGCCGTCGATGAGGTACGGCTGGGAGAGCGTGAGCCTGAGGCGGTCGGCGAGCTCCAGGATGTGGCGTTCGCGGGCGGTGCGGTCGCGGGTGCCGTCGCCGATGATCAGCGCCGCGAACTCGTCGCCGCCCAGCCGGGACGCCGTGTCCCCGTGCCGGACCGCTTCCTGGAGCCTGCGGGCGGCCTGGACGAGCAGTTCGTCCCCGGCCTGGTGGCCGATCGTGTCGTTGACGGCCTTGAAGCCGTCGAGGTCGATGAAGAGGACGGCCGTGCCGCGCAGGATGGCGCCGCGGTCGGTGGCGCGGCGGCCGGACACGGCCTGCTGGACGCGCTGGGTGAACAGCGCGCGGTTGGGCAGGTCGGTGAGCGGGTCGTGCTCGGCGTTGTGCTGGAGCTGTGCCTGCAGGCGCACGCGTTCGGTCACGTCCCGGCTGTTGAAGATGAGGCCGCCGTGGTGGCGGTTGACGGTCGACTCGACGTTGAGCCAGCCTCCCCCACCTCCCGAGCGGAAGCGGCACTCGATGCGGGTGGTGGGTTCCTCGAGCGGGCTGGCGGCGAGGAAGCGGCGCACCTCGTGCACCACGCAGCCCAGGTCCTCCGGGTGGATGAGGTTGGCCAGTTCGGTGCCGACGAGTTCCTCGGCGGGCCGTCCGTAGACCCCGGCGGCGGCCGGGGAGACGTAGCGCAGGATGCCGTTGGGCGCGGCGATCATGATGACGTCGCTGGAGCCCTGGACCAGGGAGCGGAAGTGGTTCTCCTTCTGCGCCAGTTCCTGGGTGAGGGTGATGTTGTCGAGCAGCATGATGCCCTGCCGCATCACGAGGGCGAGCACGACGGTGCCTCCGGTGAGGAGGACCACGCGGTCGACGCTGCGGCCGTTGAGGACGTTGTAGAGGATCCCCAGGGTGCAGACCGCGGCGGCCAGGTAGGGCGTGAGGGCGGCCAGGGAGCCGGTGATGGGCCGGGTGGCCGGATACCGGCTGTGATCGCCTCCCTGTGGGGGCGCGTGGTGGTGGCCGACGGCGCGCTGGCCGGGCAGGTGTTCGTGGACCACGCGCGTGTGCCCGTCCGGGATGTGCCGGTCGGGGTGGCGCCGGCCGGCCTCCGGCTGCCCCTGCCGGGGCATGGCCCAGGGGGCGTACGCCAGGAGAAGCGAGCCGGCGAACCAGCCCGCGTCGAGGAGCTGGCCCGAGCGGTAGCTGTGGTGCAGCAGTGGTGAGGTGAACAGGGCGTCGCACATCACGGTCAGGGCGAGCCCGCCGATCGCGGTGTTGACCGCGGTGCGGTTGACCGCCGAGCGCCGGAAGTGCAGCGCGAGCACCATGCTGACCAGGGCGATGTCGAGCAGCGGGTAGGCCAGTGACAGGGCGGCGTGCGAGACGCTGGAGCCCTCGGTCTTGGCCGCCTGGGCGAGGGCCAGGCTCCATGACAGGGTGAGCAGCGAGCCGCCGATCAGCGAGGCGTCCAGGCCGAGGCACACCCAGCCGGCCTTGGTCACGGGCCGCTTGGCGAGCACGAGCAGGCCGACGATGGCGGGGGGCGCGAAGCACAGGAAGAACCCGTCGGCGTAGCTGGGGCTGGGCACGGGCTGTTCGAGGACGACCTCGTACCACCCCCAGACCAGGTTGCCCAGGGACGCCATCACCGAGGAGAGGGCGAACAGCAGCCAGGCGGGTCGGAAGCGGACGCGGCGGGTGCGCGCGTAGAGCAAGCACGAGACCGCGGCGGCGGCCGCCGCGGCGCTCAGCCCGAAGTCGCCCATGATCAGCGCGAGTTCGTCGGAGCCCCAGCCGAGCGCGGAACCGACGGCGTATCCCGCGCACACCAGGGCCAGGACGAGTTGGCGGACCAGGCTCGTCCGGCCGCCGGGGGCCGGCGGCCGGGCGGGCGGTGCTGCTGTCGGGGGCTGTGCCCGCAGCGCTCCGTCGAGTGTGGTGGTGGGAGGCGGGGGCGAACTCACCGGTCCCTCCCGGTCCGCGTCGCTCCCGGGTCCCGCGGGCCGCGATGCGTCGGCGGGGCGTGCCTGCGGCGGTTGTCGCGCTTGGGGTGGTAGTGACTGTGGTGGCCGTTGTCGCTGCCGTGGCGGCCGCGCCTGCGCGCGGTCGGGTCGCAGGGTCGCCGTCGGCGGCCCCGCCGCGTCGGATCGTTCGTCCATAGGCCGTGCATCGCCCGTCGCCCCCCTCACAAGTCTGAAATGTCCATCCCCGGCGCCGAACGGTGCGCGGCGCAGCCCCTGTCGGGACGATACACCAGTCTCGTCACTCAGGGACATAGTTCCTCTACGCTCCGTGACGACCAGCGGCGATGTGAGTACGGACCGCTTGCGCGGGACTGCGGAGGGTACTCGAACCGGACTAGGCGCCTGTCACGCCCGTCGTAAGGATCACGTTGCCGAGCGGCTCCCGGTTCACGAAACGGTTCAACTGATCCACCAGCAGGCGCTTGGCCCGGGGCAGGAACGCGGACGTGGGGCCGCCGACGTGGGGGCTGATCAGCACACCCGGCGCACGCCACAGGGGGTGGGCGAGGGGCAGCGGCTCGGGTTCGGTGACGTCGAGGGCGGCGGTGATGCGGCCGCTGTCCAGCTCGGCGAGCAGAGCCTTGGTGTCGACGACGGAGCCGCGGGCCACGTTCACCAGGAGCGCCCCGTCCTTCATCCGGCCGAGGAAGTCGGCGTTCACCAGGCCGCGCGTGCTCTCCGTCAGGGGCGTCGAGAGGATCACCACGTCCGCCTCGGGGAGCAGGGCGGGCAGGTCGGTGAGCGGATGCACCGGCCCGCGCGCCGTGGTGCGCTCGGAGCGCGCGACGCGCGCCACCCGCGCGACCTCGAACGGAACGAGCCGGTCCTCGATCGCCGATCCGATCGATCCGTACCCCACGATGAGCACGTTCTTGTCGGCGAGCGCGGGCCGGAATCCGCCGAGCCACTCCCCCCTGTCCTGCGCCCGCACGAAGTCCGGGACCCCGCGCAGCGAGGCGAGGACGAGGGTCAGCGTGAGCTCGGCGGTGCTCGCCTCGTGCACACCGCGCGCGTTGCACAGCCGTACGCCGGGAGGCAGGTGCTTCAGGGCGGGCTCGACGTGGTCGATGCCGGCGGAGAGCGTCTGGACGACCTGCACGGAGCTCATCCCGGGCAGCGGGCGCTGTCCGACCTGGGGCGGCTTCATGTACGGGACGACGTAGAAGACGCAGTCGGCCGGGTCCGCGGGGAACTCCGGCTCGCCGTCCCAGAAGCGGTAGGCGGGCCCCTCGGGGAGTCCCTCGATCTCGTCCGGCGGGATGGGCAGCCACACATCAGCAGTCATGCTCAGGAGGCTATGTCAGGTACGCGCGGGCGCAGAGGTTAGGTTGGGGGGCCAGGAAAGGGAGGGTCACGACCAGGTGGAGCGCAGGACGATCGGCGCGGCGGCGCTCGCGGTGGGGGCCGTCGGACTCGGGTGCATGCCGATGAGCTGGGCGTACAACGGGTCGCGGCAGCGGGGCGACGAGTCGCTCAGGGCCGTGCACCGGGCGCTCGATCTGGGCTCGACGCTGCTTGACACGGCCGACATGTACGGCCCGTTCACCAACGAGCTGTTGGTGGGGCGGGCGTTGAAGGAGCGGCGGCAGGACGCCTTCGTGTCGACGAAGGTCGGACTGCTGGTGGGGGAGCAGCACATCGTGGCCAACGGCCGTCCCGGCTACGTGAGACGGGCCTGCGACGCGTCGCTGCGGCGCCTGCAGACGGACGTGATCGATCTCTACCAGCTGCACCGCGCCGACCCCGAGGTCCCGGTCGAGGAGACCTGGGGCGCGATGGCCGACCTCGTGCGGGCCGGCAAGGTACGGGCGTTGGGGCTGTGCGCGGTGGGTGCGCGGGGCGGTCGGCGGTCCGGGGGGCGGCTGCACGACGCGACGATCCGGCAGTTGAAGCGGGTGCAGCAGGTCTTCCCGGTGAGCGCGGTGGAGGCGGAGCTGTCCGTGTGGTCGCCGGAGGCGCTGGACACGCTGTTGCCGTGGTGCGAGACGCGCGGGATCGGCTTCCTCGCGGCGATGCCGCTCGGCAACGGCTTCCTGACCGGCACGCTGACCCCCGGCGAGGGTTTCGAACCCGACGACCTGCGCGCCCGCCACCCCCGCTTCACCGCCGAGATGATGGCCGCGAACCAGCCCATCGTCGTCGGCCTGCGCCGCGTCGCCCGCCGCCACGGCGAGGGCGTCACACCAGCCCAGGTGGCGCTGGCGTGGGTGCTGGCGCAGGGTCGGCACGTGGTGCCCGTACCGGGGTCGAAGCAGGAGCGCTGGGTGACGGAGAACGCGGCGGCGGCCGGTCTGCGGCTCACCGAGCGGGACCTGGCGGAGGTGGCGGAACTGCCGAGGGCGCTGGGGTCGTGGGACTGAGGGGGCGGGTCCGGCAGGTCTGACGCAGGCGCGCGTCACCCGTTCTGCTTGGGGTGGCCGTGATCGGGAACCCGGGACGCGCGAGGTGCGTATGACAGGGAGAACCGGCCGTGTCGAAGGGGGACGATGATGGTGCAACGTGGAGCGGTGTCGGCCGTGTTGGCCGTCGCCGCGCTCCTGGTGACGGCCGGTTGCTCCTCCGGCGGCGGTGAGGCGCCGGGCGCCGCGGGCGGTACGACACCGAGTACGACGCCGAGTCGCACGGGCCCGCAGCCGTCGGCGCAGACGTCTGAGGACACCGCGCCCGCGAAGGGCACGGTGAAGGTGGTCCGCACGGTCGCCGAGGACCTCGACTCGCCCTGGGGCCTCGCCCCGCTGGCCGACGGCGGTCTGCTCGTCTCCTCCCGCGACGAGGGCACGATCACCCGGGTCGACGAGCAGACCGGGAAGAAGACCGAGCTCGGTGAGGTGCCCGGGGTGTCGGCGGCGGGCGAGGGCGGCCTGCTGGGCATCGCGCTCTCCCCCGACTACGCCGCGGACCACATGGTCTACGCGTACTTCACCTCGGTCTCGGACAACCGCATCGTCCGCATGCTGTACGACGAGAAGAAGCCCGCCGGTGAGCAGCTGGGCGCCCCCGACACGATCTTCAAGGGCATCCCCAAGGGCGTGATCCACAACGGCGGCCGGATCGCCTTCGGCCCGGACCGGATGCTGTACGCGGGTACGGGCGAGAGCGGCGAGCGGGGCCTGTCGCAGGACCGGAAGTCCCTGGGCGGAAAGATCCTGCGCCTGACCCCGGAGGGCGAACCGGCCCCCGGCAACCCGTTCCCCGACTCCCCGGTCTACTCCTACGGCCACCGCAACGTACAGGGGCTGGCCTGGGACTCCCAGCAGCGCCTGTTCGCCTCGGAGTTCGGCCAGAACACCTGGGACGAGCTGAACGCGATCAAGCCCGGCGACAACTACGGCTGGCCGCGGGCGGAGGGCGAGTCGGACGACTCCGGGTACGTGAACCCGATAGCCCAGTGGCGCACCGAGGAGGCATCCCCCAGCGGCATCGCCTACGCCGAGGGCTCCGTCTGGATGGCGGGCCTGCGCGGCCAGCGCCTGTGGCGCATCCCCCTGAAGGGCACGGAGGCCTCGGCGGCCCCGCAGGCGTTCCTGCAGGGCGACCACGGCCGCCTGCGTACGGTCGTGTCGGCCGGCGGCGACAAGCTGTGGCTGGTCACGAGCGAGACGGACGGCCGCGGCTCGCCGCAGAGCGGGGACGACAAGATCCTGGAGCTGCGGGTGAGCTGAGGCGGCCCCCTCAGACCTCCCCCGCGTCTCCCCCGGCGCCGTCGTCCGTCTCGGTCGGCGGCTCGGGACGGCGCACGACAACCTTTCCCGAGGCGAGGTCTATCGGTCCGCGCCCGGGATCGGCGTCGCCGACGTCCACCCGGGTCAGCTCCAGCCGGTTCTGCTCGTCACGGGTGTGTTTGCGGCCGGGTGCGAACAGTTCCTCGAACATGTTGAACACGGCGCCTCCTGCCGATTTCCTTCAGCGTACGCCTCAGCCCGTCAGGGACGCCGTGCGAGCGTCGGGCGGGAACAGTCCCAGCCGGTGCGCCACGGCCGCCGCCTCTCCTCGGCCCGAGACGTTGAGCTTGGCCAGGATGTTGGAGACGTGGACGCTCGCCGTCTTGGGGGAGATGAAGAGTTCCTCGGCGATCTGGCGGTTGGTGCGGCCCGCGGAGACCAGGCGCAGGACGTCGCGCTCCCGGCCGGTGAGGCCGAGGGCCTCGACCGGGTCGGAGGGCAGCGCCTGGGCGTGGGTCAGGGACAGGCGGGCACGCTGGGCGAGGAGCGTGACGGCGTCGGCCAACGGACGGGCGCGGAGGTGGTCGGCGACGGCGCGGGCGAGGCGCAGCAGCTCCGTGGCGCGGGCACGCTCGTCGTCGCCGCCGGCCGTGAGGAGGGCCTCGGCCAGGCGCAGGCGGAGGCGGGCAAGGTCGTAGGGGCGCTCCAGCGACTCGAAGACGGTGACCACCTCGGTCCAGGTGTCCGCGGTGTCCCGGCGCTCGGCGCGCAGGAGTTCGGCGCGGACCCACTTCTCGTGGGCGAGCCAGACCGGGGCGTTCGTGGTGAGTTTTCTGGCCGTTTCGAAGAGGCGTGCCAGGGCCTCGTTGCGTCCCTGTTGCGCGGCGGGGCTGCGGGCCTCGGCCTCCGCGGTGGCGGCGGCCAGCAGCAGGGGCCACCCGTAGCGCTGGGTTCCCGGAGGGAGGCCCGGAGCCAGGGCGCGTTCGAGATGGGCCCGGGCGTCCGGGAGGCGGCCCTCGGCGGCGGCGACGCCCAGGGCGAGGCGGACCAGGGGCAGTTCGTGCAGAGGGGCGTCCTCATGCTCGCCGAAGTGGACGCGCGCGGCGGTCAGTTGGTCGGCGGCCTCGGCCAGGTCACCCCGGGCCAGGGCGAGTTCGGCTCGCAGGGTCGCGTGGAAGCCTCGCGTCTTGGCGCTCCGGACGAACTGCCGGGCGGTGGCCACGGCATGGTCCACCCCGTCCCAACGGCCCAGGGAGAAGAGGGATTCGGCGAGGTTGCCCCACAGCCATGCCTCGGTGTCGGACAGTCCGTGCCGCCTCGCGTGGACGAGGCCCTCCTCCAGGATGGGGACGGCCTCCCGGGAGCGGCCCACGGCTTCGAGTTCGGACGGCAGGTTCACGTAGGCGTTCAGCGCGACGTGGGGGATGTTCTCCGCGAGCGCCTGCTCCTTGACCTCGCGCAGCTCCCCCAAGCCGTCCTCGATGTGGCCGGCGGCGGCCTTGAGGACACCGAGGACCTGGCGGGCGTCGAGTTCGGTCTCGCGGGCGCCGACCATGCGGGCGTACTCCACCGCCTGCTCGGCGGCCGCGTAGGCGTCGGGCCCGGGGGCGTGGATCATGGACCAGCAGGCGACGTGGACGAGCACCTCGGCGTGCACCTCGCTGGGCGGCAGGCCGCGTACCAGGTCCTGCGCGGCGGCCAGGTCCTCCCGGCCGTCGCCCCGGGACAGGGCGTGGACCAGCCGGGAGCGCTGCAGCAGGAACCAGGCGGCGCGCAGGGGGTCGTGCTCGTCCTCCAGCAGGCGCAGGGCCCGCTTGGTGATCTTCAGGGCGCGTTCGCGTTCGCCGCAGAGGCGTCCCGCGACGGCGGCCTCGGCCATCAGGTCCAGGTAGCGCAGCGGGGTGGCGGCCGGGTCGCAGCCGCAGGACGGGGAGAGCTCGGCGTGGTCGACGGGGCGCAGGCCGGCCCGTACGGACTCGGGGGTGGTGTCCCACAGCTCCATCGCGCGTTCCAGGAGCCGGAGTTGTTCGGCGTAGGCGTGGCGGCGGCGGGCGGTGACGGAGGCGTCGAGGACGGCGGGGAGGGCCTTGGCCGGGTCGTTGGCCTGGTACCAGTAGCTGGCCAGGCGCGTGACGCGTTCGCCGGCGGGGACGAGCGTCGGGTCGGCGTCCAGGGCCTCGGCGTAGCGGCGGTTGAGGCGGGAGCGCTCGCCGGGCAGCAGGTCGTCGCTGACGGCCTCGCGGACCAGGGAGTGGCGGAAGCGGTAGCCGTCGCCGGTGGGCGCGGCGAGCAGGAGGTTGGCGTTCACGGCGGCGCGCAGCGCCTCGATGAGGTCGTCCTCCGCGAGCCGGGCGACGGCGGCGAGCAGCCGGTACTCGACGGTGGAGCCGCCCTCGGCGACGATCCGGGCGATGCGCTGGGCGGCTTCGGGCAGGCGCTCGACGCGGACGAGGAGCAGGTCCCGCAGGGAGGCGGTGAGGCCGGTGCGGCAGCCGTCGTCCGCGGCCACGGCGAGTTCCTCGACGAAGAAGGCGTTGCCGTCGGAGCGGGCGAAGATCTCGTCGACCTGGCCGGGGTCGGGCTCGGTGCCGAGGATGCCGGCGATCTGGCGGCCGACCTCCTCGCGGGTGAGGCGGGCGAGTTCGAGGCGGCGGACGGAGCGCAGCCGGTCGAGTTCGGCGAGCAGGGGGCGCAGTGGGTGGCGGCGGTGGATGTCGTCGGCGCGGTAGGTGGCGAGGACGACGAGTCGGCCGGTGCGCAGGGTGCGAAGGAGGTAGGCGAGGAGGTGGCGGGTGGAGGTGTCGGCCCAGTGCAGGTCCTCCAGGGCGACGACGACCGTGCGGTCGGCGGCGACGCGTTCCAGCAGGCGGGCGGTGAGTTCGAAGAGGCGGGCGGTGCCCTCCTCGTCGTGCCGGTCCGAAGGGGCGTCGCCGAGTTCGGGCAGCAGCCGGGCGAGTTCCTCCTCCTGGCCCGCCGCGGCGGCGGCCAGGTCGTCCGGAAGTGCCCGGCGCAAGGCGCGCAGGGCGGTGGAGAAGGGGGCGAAGGGCAGCCCGTCGGCGCCGATCTCGACACAGCCGCCGATCGCGACGACGGCGCCCGCGCGGGCGGCCTCCGCCGCGAACTCCTCGACCAGTCGGGTCTTGCCGACCCCCGCCTCCCCGCCGATCACCCATGCCTGCGGCTCGCCCTCGGCGGCACGGTCGAGCGCCTCGTGCAGCGCGCTCAACTCGTCGGCCCGGCCCACGAACACGGGGCTGACACACCTGTTCTCCACGGGCTCGAGCATCGCATGCGGGAGCGATGGCACGGGCTCGGTTTTCGGGAGGGAGAGGGAGCGGTCGTCGAGGGGGGTGGCGAGGGAAGGCCCGGGGGCGGCTGTCGCCGGGTTCACGCGACGCGGGCGGGCCAGGGCCGCCACGGGCGGTTGGTATGGGAGTCGTGCTCGGCGGTGCGTCGGGCCGCTTCGCGGCGGGCGGCGCGGCGACCGCGGACGGCCTCGCGGACCAACCGTTCGTGCTCGGCCCGCCGCATGAGTTCGGCGGACCGGGCACGCTGGAGGTCGTACTCGTACATGGTGTGTCCCTTGAGAGAGGTGGGTTGTGGTGCATCGCTCGTTGCGATGCCTCAACCTTCGCCTCCCAGGGGGGTCCGCCACATCGGGAGAGTTCCGCATATTCGGCCCGGGGAGAGGGCCTTAGACGCGCGTGAGGGGTCTTAGGGGTCCTTGCGCTCATAGTGCAAGGACCCCTTAGGCGTGCCGTAAATGCCGTACGGCGGACCTAAGACCGTCCTGGGGACTGAGCAGGACTGAGCCCGCTCAGCCGCACGCCCCGAACGGTCTTGGGCGCACTGGTCCCCGGAGTACTCAGCCCCGGGGCGGCGACACGGATCCTGTCCGTGGTCCGGGCCCGGGAGGTCCCCGCGGCCGGAGGCCGCTGATGGGACACTGCCCTCACGACCTGGCCAGATGGGTACGGCCAGAGGCGACGGGGAAGCCCCGAACCATCACTCCGGTGGAGCGGGGGCCCCGCACGCTGGCGCCGTACCCGGCGTCCCAGATCGCACCATCACCTGCAGCCCGAACGGCCCAGGACACCGCAAGCACGGAAGCCGACCATCACACGATCGAGCTACTGCGACCTTGCGCAGCAGTTGGCAACCCCTCGTGGGCCGCGGGGATGTGGGCCGGTGCTCAGCCGGCCGACGGCAGGCCGAGCAGGACGTCCGTGTACTTGAGGACGGCGAGGAACAGGCCGATGACGCCGAGCGAGACGCCCGCCCAGGCGACCGACTTGATCCACGGGGCCTGCGGGCGGCCCGGGGCGCCGAACGCGGGCCGGGCCAGGACGACGACGCCGACGACCAGCGCGACCAGCGCGAACACGCCGCCCCACAGCGCCGTGGCCTGCCAGGCGTCGCCGTAGCCCTCCTTGATCATCTTGGCCACGCTGGAGGACTGCGAGTTCTGCAGCTGGCCGATGAGGGACTCCCGCGCGGAGGCCACCGTGCCGACCCAGCTGCCGGTCAGCGACACGATGCCGAGCCCGGCGGAGACGACGGCGCCGGCGCCCTGGCCGACCCCGGTGGGGCCCTCGTCCTCAGCCTCGTCCTCCGCTGCCGCGAGGTCGGCCGCCTCGATCTCGTCCGTCTCGGTCACCCCGGTCGCCTCGGTGGCGTCGGTGGTCTTGTCGTTGGTGACGACCGCCGTCTCGTCGTCGTGCTTCGCCTCGGCCGTGCCGGCCTCGTCAGTCTTGGTTCCCATGCCTCGCACCGTACGGACGCTCTCTGAGAGGTCTCTTAATGATCGTTGTGTGCGGCACGCGCGCGTGCCTCGCGCCACTCGGGGGCGAGCACCGACCAGATCTCGGTGTTCTGCCGTACGCCTCGGTACGGGTAGTCCTCGCGGAGCACCCCGTCGCGGCTCATGCCGAGCCGTCGCGCCACGCTGATGCTGGCCGTGTTCGCGGACGACGCGTGCCACTCCACACGGTGCATGGCGCGTTCGTCAAACGCCCAGTCGATGAGCACCCGCGCGCCGCGCGTGACGAGGCCCCGTCCGGTCGCGGCGGGCTCCAGCCAGCAGCCGATCTCGCAGCTGCCGGTGGCCGCGTCGAAGACCCGGAAGAGCAGACCGCCCACCAGCTTCCCCTCCAGCCACAGCCCGTGCAGGGAGCCGGTGTCGGCGGCGCGCTTGTCGGCGTAGTTCTGCAGGACGGCGCGCGCGGAGGCGACGTCCGTGGCGTTGGCCCCGAAGGGAATGTGCTGGGTGATGAACTCGCGTCCCCGGTCGAGATGGCCGAGGAACTCCTCGGCGTGCCAGGGCTCCAGGGGGCGCAGCTCGACTCCGTCACCCAGGGATATCGCGTACATCCTGTCGCCGCTCCTTCTCCATGACTTCCACGACGTCCGTGAGCCTCTCATGGGCGGCACGGCTCTCGGGCGGTTCGATGCTGATGCGCGGCATACGGCGGTCGAGCCACCGGGGCAGCCACCAGTTGGCGCCGCCGAGCATGTGCATGAGGGCAGGGACGAGGAGGGTGCGCAGGACGAAGGCGTCCAGGGCGACGGCCGAGGCGAGCGCGATGCCGAACATGGCGATCACGCGGTCGCCGCTGAGGACGAAGGCGAGGAACACCGAGATCATGATGACGGCGGCGGAGTTGATCACGCGGCTGGTCTCGGCGAGGCCGACCCGCACCGCGCGCCGGTTGTCGCCGGTCTCCAGCCACTCCTCGTACATCCGGCTGACCAGGAAGACTTGGTAGTCCATGGAGAGGCCGAAGAGGACCGACACCATGATCACGGGGAGGAAGGGTTCTATGGGGCCCGCGCGGCCGAGTCCGAGGAGTTCGCTGCCCCAGCCCCACTGGAAGACCGCGACGACGATGCCGAAGGCGGCGGCGACGGCGGCGATGTTCATCGCGGCGGCCTTCAGCGGGATGCCGACGGAGCGGAACGCGAGCAGGAGCAGCACGCAGCCGAGTCCCACGACGACCCCGACGAACAGCGGCAGCTTGCCGACGATGACCTCGGCGAAGTCGTCGTAGGAGGCCGTCACACCCCCGACGTGCACGTCGAGCGAGGTGCCCGTTTCGGCGCGCGGCAGCACCTCGGTGCGCAGTCGGTCCACGAGGTCGCTGGTCTTCTGGGACTGCGGCGCGGACTCCGGGACGATCGTGAAGTACGCGGTGTCGCCGCCGGTGTTGTACGTCACCGGTGTCACCGAGGCGACGCCCTCCGTGGTGCGGATCGTTGCGTCGAGGTTGTCGAGGGCGAGCTTGTCCTCGGCGCCGTCGACATGGGTGACGAGGGTGAGGGGGCCGTTGACGCCGGGCCCGAAGCCTTCGGCGAGGAGGTCGTAGGCCTGGCGCGTGGTCGATGCCTGCGGGTTGTTGCCCTGGTCGGAGGTGCCCAGGCGCAGGGAGAACGTGGGCAGGGCGAGCACGGCGATGACGAGGACGGCGACCGCCCCGAGCACCTTGGGGTGGCGCTCGACGAACGCCGACCAGCGGGCGGCGAACCCGGTCGGCAGCTCAGGCTCGGGCCCGTGCTCCTGCAGTCGGCGCCGCTCGCGGCGGCTGAGGGCGCGCATGCCGATGAAGGACAGCAGCGCGGGCAGCAGGGTCACGGAGGCGGCGACGGTCAGCACCACGGTCAGGGACGCGGCTATCGCGACGCCGTTGAGGAAGTTCAGTCGCAGGGTCAGCATGCCCAGGAGGGCTACGCACACCGTCGCACCCGCGAAGACGACCGCGCGGCCCGTGGTGGCGACGGCGTTGGTGACGGCCTCGGCGACCGGCAGCCCCCGTTTCAGTCCGCGTCTGTGCCGGGTCACGATGAACAGCGCGTAGTCGATGCCCACGCCGAGCCCGATGAGCATGCCGAGCATGGGCGCGAAGTCGGCGACGGTCATGGCGTGGCCGAGCAGCACGATCCCGGCGTACGCGGTGCCGACGCTCACCAGGGCGGTCGCGATGGGCAGCAGCGAGGCGGCGAGCGATCCGAAGGCGAGGAACAGCACGACCGCGGCGACGGCCACGCCGACGACCTCGGCGAGGTGCCCGCCTGACGACTCGGTGAGCCCGATCGCGGTGCCGCCCAGCTCCACCTGGAGCCCGTCCGTCTCGGCGGCCTCGGCGGCCGTGACCACGGCCTGCGCCTCGGACCGGTCGATGTCCTGCGCCGGGTCGTCGAAGGTGAGCGTGGCGTACGCGGTGTGGCCGTCCTCGCTGATCTGCCGGGCGCCCTGGTCGTCGTAGGGGCTGGTCACCGCGGCCACACCGGGCAGGTCGGCGATCTTCTCCAGGGTGTTGGTCATCGTCTGTTCGACGTCGGCGGCGCGGACCGTGCCGGACGTGGTGTGCCAGACGACGGTGTCGCTGTCGCCGCCGAGTCCCTGGAAGCCGTCCTCCAGCAGCTGGGTGGCGCGGCCCGACGCGGTGCCGGGGACGTCGTAGTCGTTGGAGTACGCGGAGCCCGTGGCGGTGGCGGCCGCGGCCACCCCGCCGATGGCGAGGAGCCACAGCACAACGGCGACGAGGCGGCGTTCGACACACCAGCGTGCAAGGGCTGCCACGGATCGTGCTCCCGGAGTCAAATTGTGGATCTTTGGCCGGGAATCGTCGTCCATGAACTGAACAGCCCGCAAAGAACGCATGAGCAATGCAAAGCCACTCTTACAGGCGGAAGTGATCATTTGCCGCGTTCGTGGGCTTATTCACAAGAGTGGGAGACAGATCACAGGACAGTAACGTTCACTCTGCCGCCCCTGCCGTATCAGTCGAACTGGTCCCCCAGCGCCATCACCATCACCCCGAGGATCAGCAGCCACAGGGCCCGCCGGGTACGCCCCCGGGAACCGAGGACGGAGGCGAGCGCACACACGGCGGCACCGACGGCGTAGGCGACCGGGACGAGCGCCGGGGCGGAGCCGGTGAGGCGAAGGGCCGACGCGGCCAGCCCGGCGAGAGCCAGCAGTGCCCCGGTCCCGGCCGCCGTCCAGCGGGCGCGCCGCGCGTCCTCCGCCGGATCCTCGAGGTCCGGATCCTCCGCAGCCGCCCCGTCGGGTATCTCGGAATCACCGCTTCCACTCATGGCGGGCGAGCGTAGTGCCTCCGGCCGGGAAACCGGATGCGGGGCGGCGCGGCGCACTGCTACGTTCCCGCCGTCCGTCGTCTCCGGCTCATCGCCGCCGACCGAAGCAGGTGCATTGTGTGAAGGTCCGACCGAGCTCCTACGCATCTCTTTCCCCTACGAAGGACTCAAGGAGCCCGTTCACCGATGTCCGACACCACGACCGACATCACATCGACGACCTCGAACGACGACCTCACTAGCCGACTGACCCACCCCCGCTACCCGCGCAGCAGCCACTACGACGCCCGCTGGACCGTCGAGAACCAGATGGGCCCCAACGCGCTGTGGCTGCTGGAGTGGCTGGCCCCCGCCCTCGGCCTGGAAGAGCTGCGCCCCGGCGCGCGCGTGCTCGACCTGGGCTGCGGCCGCGCGATGACGTCCGTGTTCCTCGCCAGGGAGTACGACGTCCAGGTCGTCGCCGCCGACCTGTGGGTGAAGCCCGACGAGAACGCCCCGCGCATCGCCGAGGCGGGCGTCGCGGACCGTGTCCTGCCCGTGTTCGCCGAGGCGCACGACCTGCCGTTCGGTGAGGGCACTTTCGACGCGATCGTCTCCGTCGACGCGTACCAGTACTTCGGCACCAACGATCTCTACCTGCCCACCCTGACCCGGCTGCTGAAGCCCGGCGGGCGGATCGGTGTCGTCGTACCGGCGCTGCGGGAGGAGCCGGAGGGCGTCGAGCCGCCGGAGCACCTGAAGGCGTACTGGAAGAAGGATCCCGGCTTCTGGGCGTTCCACTCCCCCGTCTGGTGGCGGCGCCTGTGGGCCCGCAGCGGGGTCGTGGAGGTCGAGGCGGCCGACTGGCTGGACGACGGCTGGCGCGACTGGCTGCTGTGGAGCGAGGTGTGCGCCGAGGAGAGCCCCAGTGAGTTCATGGCGGAGATGGCCCGCTGGTCGGTGGAGCTGATGCACGCCGACGTGGACCATGTCCTGGGCTTCGCACGGATCGTCGGTCGCCGCCTGTAAGTGAGACACCTGGGGGATGCATCGGTGCCGATGCATCCCCCAGGGCTTACCCCCGAAGGCTCAGCCCTCGCTGACGCCCAATTTCTCCAGGATCAGTTCCTTGACGCGGGCCGCGTCCGCCTGGCCGCGCGTGGCCTTCATGACCGCGCCGACCAGGGCGCCGGCCGCGGCCACCTTGCCGCCGCGGATCTTGTCCGCGACGCCCGGGTTGCCTGCGATGGCCTCCTCGACGGCGGCGGTGAGCGCGCCCTCGTCGGAGACGACCTTCAGACCGCGCTTGTCGACGACCTCGTCCGGGGTGCCCTCGCCCGCGAGGACGCCCTCGATGACCTGGCGCGCCAGCTTGTCGTTCAGGTCGCCGGAGGCGACCAGCTTGCTCACCCGCGCGACCTGCTCCGGCGTGATCGCCAGCTCGTCGAGCGCCTTGCCCGACTCGTTGGCGCTGCGGGCCAGCTCGCCCATCCACCACTTGCGGGCGGAGGCCGCGTCGGCACCGGCCTCGATCGTGGCGACGATCAGGTCCAGTGCACCGGCGTTGGTGATCGACTGCATGTCGACGGCGCTGATGCCCCACTCTTCGAGCAACCGGTTGCGGCGGGCCAGCGGCAGCTCCGGCAGCGCGGAACGGATCTCCTCGACCCACTCGCGGGACGGGGCGACCGGGACGAGGTCGGGCTCCGGGAAGTACCGGTAGTCCTCGGCCTCCTCCTTCACCCGGCCCGAGGTCGTCGACCCGGTGTCCTCGTGGAAGTGGCGGGTCTCCTGGACGATCAGGCCACCGCTCTGGAGCACGGCGGCGTGCCGCTGGATCTCGAAGCGGGCCGCGCGCTCCACGGACCGCAGCGAGTTCACGTTCTTCGTCTCGGAACGCGTGCCGAACTTCTCTGTGCCGTTCGGGCGCAGCGACAGGTTCACGTCGCAGCGCATCTGGCCCATTTCCATACGGGCCTCGGAGACGCCGAGCGCCCGGATGACCTCGCGCAGCTCACGGACGTAAGCCCGCGCGACCTCGGGGGCACGCTCGCCCGCACCCTCGATCGGCTTGGTGACGATCTCGATGAGCGGGATGCCGGCGCGGTTGTAGTCCAGCAGGGAGTGGGACGCGCCGTGGATACGGCCGGTGGCGCCGCCGACGTGGGTCGACTTGCCGGTGTCCTCCTCCATGTGGGCGCGCTCGATCTCCACACGGAACGTCTCGCCGTCCTCCAGCTGTACGTCGAGGTAGCCGTTGAAGGCGATCGGCTCGTCGTACTGGGAGGTCTGGAAGTTCTTCGGCATGTCCGGATAGAAGTAGTTCTTCCGGGCGAAGCGGCACCACTCGGCGATCTCGCAGTTCAGCGCGAGACCGATCTTGATCGCGGACTCGACGCCGGTCGCGTTGACGACCGGGAGCGCGCCGGGCAGGCCGAGGCAGACCGGGCAGGTCTGCGTGTTGGCGTCCTGGCCGAGGGCGGTCGAACAGCCGCAGAACATCTTGGTCTTGGTGCCGAGTTCGACATGGACCTCGAGGCCCATGACGGGGTCGTACGACGCGAGTGCGTCCTCGTACGACACCAGGTCGGTCGTGATGGTCACGGTGTAACTTCCCTCTCAGCCCAACAGGACGTCGTCGTCGCCCAGCTGCTTCAGCTCGCGGTAGAGAATGGCCAGGTTGGTGACGACCGCGGCTCCGGTCACGACGGCGTCGAGCAGCCGCAGCGTGTCGTTGTCTCCGCGGGCCTTCTTGATCTGCTTGTAGACCCCGACGGCGCCGAACGCCGACGTGGCCATCGAGATGTACAGACCGGACTTGGACTTCTTGAAGCCCTTGGCCTTGGACAGTGCGCTCACAGCGACGGAGCCTCCTCGATCAGCGGGTGGCCCCACTTTTCCACGAAGGCGGCCTCCACGGCTGCACCCACCTTGTACAGGCGGTCGTCCTTCATGACGGGGGCGATGATCTGCAGGCCGACCGGGAGGTTGTCCTCCGGGGCGAGACCGCACGGCAGGGACATGGCCGCGTTGCCCGCCAGGTTGGTCGGGATGGTGCACAGGTCGGCGAGGTACATCGCCATCGGGTCGTCGGCACGCTCGCCGATCGGGAAGGCGGTGGTCGGGGTCGTCGGGGAGACGATCACGTCGACCTGCTCGAACGCCTTGTCGAAGTCCTGCTTGATGAGCGTACGGACCTTCTGGGCGCTGCCGTAGTAGGCGTCGTAGTAGCCGCTCGACAGGGCGTACGTGCCGAGCATGATGCGGCGCTTGACCTCGGGGCCGAAGCCGGCCTCGCGGGTGAGGGAGGTGACCTCCTCGGCCGAGTGGTTGCCGTCGTCGCCGGTCCGCAGGCCGTAGCGCAGGCCGTCGAAGCGGGCGAGGTTGGACGAGCACTCGGACGGCGCGATCAGGTAGTACGCCGAGAGGGCCAGGTCGAAGGACGGGCAGTCCAGCTCCACGATCTCGGCGCCGAGCTCCTTGAGCAGGGCGACGGACTCGTCGAAGCGCTGGATGACACCGGCCTGGTAGCCCTCGCCGCGGAACTGCTTGACCACGCCGACGCGCATGCCCTCGACGCTGCCGTTGCGGGCGGCTTCGACGACCGGCGGGACCGGGGCGTCGATGGAGGTGGAGTCGAGCGGGTCGTGGCCGGCGATCACCTCGTGGAGGAGGGCCGCGTCCAGGACCGTACGGGCGCAGGGGCCGCCCTGGTCGAGGCTGCTGCTGAAGGCCACCATGCCGAAGCGGGAGACGGCCCCGTACGTCGGCTTCACACCCACCGTGCCGGTGACGGAGGCCGGCTGGCGGATGGAGCCGCCGGTGTCGGTGCCGATGGCGAGAGGGGCCTGGTAGGAGGCGAGCGCGGCGGAGGAACCGCCACCCGAGCCGCCGGGGATCTTGGTGAGGTCCCACGGGTTGCCGGTCGGGCCGTAGGCGCTGTTCTCGGTGGAGGACCCCATGGCGAACTCGTCCATGTTGGTCTTGCCGAGGATGACGACGTCGGCGGCCTTCAGCCTCTTGGTGAGGGTGGCGTCGTACGGCGGGATCCAGCCCTCGAGGATCTTCGAACCGACGGTCGTCGGGACGCCCTCGGTGGTGAAGATGTCCTTGAGCGCGAGGGGGACGCCGGCCAGCGGGCCGAGCTTCTCGCCGCGTTCGCGCTTGGCGTCGACGGCGCGGGCCTGCGCGAGGGCACCCTCACGGTCGACGTACAGGAAGGCGTGCACCTTCTCGTCGACGGCCTCGATCCGGGCGAGGTGGGCCTCGGTGACCTCGACCGCGGTGAGCTCGCCGGAGGCGATCTTCGCGGCGGTCTCGGCGGCGGTGAGCTTGATGATGTCCGTCATGACGATTTAGTCCTCCCCCAGGATCTGCGGCACCTTGAAACGCTGCTGCTCCTGGGCGGGGGCGCCGGAGAGCGCCTGCTCGGGGGTGAGCGAGGGACGGACCTCGTCCGCGCGCATGACGTTCGTCAGCGGGAGCGGGTGCGAGGTCGGCGGTACGTCTTGGTCGGCGACCTCGCTGACGCGGGCGACCGCGCCGATGATGTCGTCCAGCTGTCCCGCGAAGTGGTCGAGCTCTTCGGGCTTCAGCTCCAGACGCGCCAGCCGGGCGAGGTGGGCGACCTCCTCGCGCGTGATGCCAGGCATGCAGCGATCCTCTGGGGTGAGTGTGTGTGGTTTGGGCCTTGGGCCTGTCGTCACATTCCCGTCGTCCGCCCGAAGGGCGGACCGCGCGTCGAGCGTTGCGTGCCAGGCGTCGCGCGGCAGGCGGGAATGTGGCGACAGGCCCAATCCTAGGGTGCGGCGCACCCTGCACGTGAAACGGTTCGCCGCTGGGGCCTCTTGTCAGCGGCGCTCGTCCCAGATCCTGCTGTGCAGGAAGTGGTTGTCGTAGCGCTCCTGCACCTCCAGGAGGCTCTCCGGGGTGGCCTCGCCGAGGCGGATGCGCTGGAGGTGGCGGAAGTACTCGAAGCGTTCGACGCCGGGGGTGATGACGATGAGGAGGTCGGCGGTGCTGCCCGGGGCGGCGGCGAAGGCGTGCGGCTTGTCGGGCGGGACGATCACGAGGTCGCCGCGCCCGGCGGTCAGGACATCGTCGCCGGAGAGGATCTCGGCCTCGCCGTCGAGCAGGTAGAACATCTCGGCCGAGTTGCGGTGCAGGTGCGGGCGTGCGCCGTCGGCGCCGTCGGCGAGCGAGACGCGGACGGTGGACAGCGCGCCGCCGGACGCGCTGCTGTCGGCGAGCAGCCTGACGGCGACGGGATCGCCGCCGGCCACCTCCGCCTCGGCGTCGCGGACGACCACGGAGTCGTCGAACCTCGGTACGAACAGTGACATGGTGGAGCTCCTCGCGGCTTCCGGTGTACGTGCGGGGGTCCGGGTCAGCCCACCCGCCCCGGGTCGTCCGCCGCCGCTGCCGGGAGGGCGGCCGCGGGACGCTGCCAGCCGCGTGAGCCGCGGGCCCGCAGCCAGGCCGTGGTCTCCTCGGGCGGCATCGCGGCCGCGACCAGCCAGCCCTGCACGGCGTCGCAGCCGAGGTCGCGCAGCCGCTCCCAGGTCTCGTCGTCCTCGACGCCCTCGGCGACGACGAGCAGGCCGAGCGAGTGGGCGAGGTCGACCGTGCAGCGCACGATCTCGGCGTCCTCGGTGTCGACGGCGAGCCGGGCCACGAACGAGCGGTCGATCTTGAGCTCGCTGACGGGGAGCCGTTTGAGGTGCACGAGCGAGGAGTAGCCGGTACCGAAGTCGTCCAGGGACATCTTCACGCCGTGCCCGGTCAGCCCCTGGAGGGTGTCGGCGGCCCGCTGCGGGTCCTCGAGGAGGACGTGCTCCGTTATCTCGAGTTGGAGCGCTCCCGCGGGGACCCCGTGACGGGCGAGACGGGCGGCGACGGAGCCCGCGAAGCCGGGCGTGTGAACGTCGCGTGGGGAGACGTTGACGGCGACCGGCACATACAGGCCCTGGGCCCGCCAGGCGGCGACCTGACCGAGCGCGGTCTCCAGCACGTACTCCGTCAGGTGGGGCATCAGCCCCGAGGACTCGGCGATGGCTATGAACTCGTCCGGCGGCACCTTGCCGCGTTCGGGGTGCACCCAGCGGACCAGGGCCTCCAGGCCGGCCACCTGTCCGTCGAAGCGGACCTTCGGCTGGTAGTGCAGCTGCACCTCGTGGGCGTCGAGGGCGCGACGCAGATCGCCCAGCAGGCCCAGCCGGTCGGGGGTGTTGGAGTCCCGCTTGGACTCGTAGACCTCCACGCCCGTACGGTCGCGTTTCGCCTGGTACATCGCGACGTCCGCGCGGCGCAGCAGGCCCTCGGCGTCGAGGGCGTGGTCGGGGAAGACGGCGACGCCCGCGCTGGCCTCCAGCACGAGCGTGAGACCGTCGAGGTCGAGGGGGGAGCTGAGGTCCGTGACCAGGTTGCGGGCGACACGGGTCGCGGAGGTGGTGGAGTCCGCGACGGGCAGTAAGACCGCGAACTCGTCGCCCCCGAGCCGCGCCGCCTCCGCCCCGCGCGGGAGGGCGAGACGCAGCCGGTCGGCTATCTGGAGCAGCAGCCGGTCACCGGCGAGATGACCGAGGGTGTCGTTGACCGAGCGGAAGCGGTCGAGGTCGATCAGCATCAGGGCGGCGCGGGCGCCGATGCGCTCGGCGTCGTCGAGGGCGGTCCAGGTGCGCTCCAGGAGCCACTGACGGTTGGGCAGCCCGGTCAGCGGGTCCCTCAGTTGCTCCTCGGCGCGGGCCCGGGCTATCCACAGGGTGGAGTCGAGCGCGATGAGCGGGATGGCGAACAGCGGCAGCAGGATCGGCTTGGCGACGGCCACCACGCACACCAGCGGCGCGATGCCGAGCAGCGCGACCGCGACCAGGCCCTGTCTGACCAGGGCGGTGCGGGCGACCGTGGGCAGACCGGCGCGCGGGGCGTGCAGATACCAGAGCAGGACGCGGGTGACCGCGAGGTAGATGGCCGCGACCAGCGCCAGTTGGGGGCCGGTGTACAGCGTCCAGCTGTCCGGGTTCCAGGGTTTCTCGACGGACGGTACGGGCCCGAAGGCGCTGAGGACGAGGGCGCCGGCGCCGATGCCGAGGATGTCCACCGCGCCGTGCAGGACGCCCTGGCGCCAGCGGTTGCGCCGGGCTGTGCCGACCAGCACGACGACGGTGAGGCTGACCATGCCGGCGGGCACCCAGCCGTACAGCAGCAGGACGGCGAGGGTGAGGGCGGCGCCGGAGCCGGTGCCGCCCCACCAGCGGGCGCGGCCCAGCATGACCAGGTGGCCGACGATGATGCCGGTGAGCACGGCCAGCGACCAGCCGACGGTGCCGGACGGGAAGAGGGCCTGGCTGCCGGTGAAGCCGCGGTAGAAGCCTGCGCCGAGGACGAACCCGGCCGCCGCGACGACCGCCGCGGGCAGCGCGGGCCAGGACAGGTGCCGCTCGTGCTCCGCGTCGGGCAGTCCGGGGGCGGCGGTCAGTCGGGCGTGGCCGGGCCCGTCCGCGGGGGTGTACTGTCCGGCGACGCGCCCCTCCGCGCCGGGGCGCTCCGCGGACCGCATCAGCCACCGGCTCCCCCGCCAGGCGCCGGTGAACCTGCGCCTGCGCAGCCGTGAGCCCGGGGCGGCGCTCTCGGTCGGTTCCATTCCCGTCCCTCTCACAGCCGGCGGTGCCCGCGCCACGCGGCCCGGTGCCCGACATCCGTCAACGGCGCCGCGTCGGAAAACCCTTCCCGTGCCCCTCACGAACACGGAGATGCCCCGACCGCAGCTGGGCACGGCAGGCGCACATCTCAACAGTAGGCCGCAGAAGGCTTCCACGGGCAGCGGTCGTCGACGGTTGCCCGAATGCACCCCGGCCACCCGTATGCATCTGGTATGCGCCGATCGGGTGGCCTTCAACCGCCACTTGTCGCTACTCCTGCGCCGGGAGGGCCACTTCGGCCGCCGCCTTTGCTCCCTGTTCCAGCAGGACGTCGAAGCCGTCCTCGTTCAGGACAGGCACCTTGAGCTGCATCGCCTTGTCGTACTTGGAGCCCGGGTTGTCGCCCACGACGACGAAGGACGTCTTCTTCGAAACCGAGCCGGTCACCTTGGCTCCGCGGCTCTGCAGGGCCTCCTTCGCGCCGTCGCGGGTGAAGCGTTCGAGGGTGCCGGTGACCACGACGGTGAGGCCTTCGAGGGGGCGCGGGCCCTCGTCCTCGCCGGACCCTTCCTCCTCCATGCGGACGCCGGCCGCCTTCCACTTGCGGAGGATCTCCTGGTGCCACTCCTCGGCGAACCACTCCTTCAGGGAGGCGGCGATGATCGATCCGACGCCGTCGGTGCTCGCCAACTCCTCCTCGGTGGCCTGCTCGATGCGCTCGATCGAGCGGAATTCACGGGCCAGCGCCTCGGCGGCGACCGGGCCGACGTGACGGATCGACAGCCCGGTCAGGACGCGGGCGAGCGGGCGTTCCTTGGCGGCGGCGATGTTCTCCAGCATGGCGAGCGCGTTCTTCCTGGGCTCGCCCTGCTGGTTGGCGAAGATCGTGACGATCTTCTCCTCGCCGGTCTTCGGATCGCGCTTGGGCAGGCCGCTGTCCTGGTCGAGGACGTACGCCTTGATGGGCAGCAACTGCTCGATGGTGAGGTCGAACAGGTCGCCCTCGTCGACCAGCGGCGGCTGCTCGGGCTCCAGCGGTTTGGTCAGGGCGGCCGCGGCGACATAGCCGAAGTGCTCGATGTCCAGCGCCTTGCGGCCGGCGAGGTAGAACAGGCGCTCGCGCAACTGGGCGGGACAGGTGCGGGCGTTGGGGCAGCGGAGGTCGACGTCGCCCTCCTTCATCGGCCGCAGTGGCGTGCCGCACTCCGGGCACTCGGCCGGCATCACGAACTCGCGCTCGCTTCCGTCGCGCAGGTCGACGACCGGGCCGAGGATCTCCGGGATGACGTCACCGGCCTTGCGCAGCACGACCGTGTCGCCGATGAGGACGCCCTTGAGCTTGACCACGTCCTGGTTGTGCAGCGTCGCGAACTCGACCTCCGAGCCCGCGACGGTGACCGGCTCGACCTGCGCGTACGGCGTCACCCGGCCCGTACGGCCCACGCCCACACGGATGTTGATGAGCTTGGTGTTGACCTCCTCCGGCGCGTACTTGTACGCGATCGCCCAGCGCGGGGCGCGGGCGGTGGAGCCGAGACGGCCCTGGAGCCGGATCTCGTCGAGCTTGACGACGACACCGTCGATCTCGTGCTCCACGGAGTGGCGGTTCTCGCCGTAGTGCGCGATGAACTCCCGTACGCCGTCGAGGTCGTCGACGACCTTGTTGTGCCGGGAGGTCGGCAGGCCCCAGGTCTTGAGGAGGTCGTAGGCCTCGGAGAGGCGGGTCAGGCCCTCGAAGCCCTCCAGGGCGCCGATGCCGTGGACGACCATGTGGAGGGGGCGCGTGGCGGTGACGCGCGGGTCCTTCTGTCGGAGGGAACCGGCGGCGGCGTTGCGCGGGTTGGCGAAGGGCTTGTCGCCGGCCTCGACCAGGCGGGCGTTGAGCTCCTCGAACTTCTCCATCGGGAAGTAGACCTCACCGCGGATCTCGACGAGGTCCGGGACGCGGTCGCCCTTCAGACGGTCGGGGATCTCGGCGATGGTCCGGACGTTGGGGGTGATGTCCTCGCCGGTGCGGCCGTCGCCGCGGGTGGCCGCGCGGGTGAGTCGGCCGTGTTCGTAGGTGAGGTTGACGGCGAGACCGTCGACCTTCAGCTCGCACAGGAGGTGGTACGCGGAGGTGCCGATCTCCTTGGCGACCCGCTCGGCCCAGGCCGCGAGCTCAACATCATCGAACGCGTTGTCGAGCGAGAGCATGCGCTCTCGGTGCTGGACGGCGGTGAACTCCGTCGCGTACGCCCCCGCGACCTTCTGGGTCGGCGAATCGGGCGTGCGCAGCTCGGGATGCTCCTCCTCCAGCGCCTCCAGGGAGCGCAGGAGTTTGTCGAACTCCGCGTCGCTGATGACGGGAGCGTCCTTCACGTAGTACCGGAAGCGGTGCTCCTCGATCTGCTCAGCGAGCTGCGCGTGCTTGTCGCGTGCCTCGGCGGGCACCGTCGTCTCCGCTTGCTTGTCGCCGGCCACCGTGTTGTCCTCCCGTTACTCTGGGTTGTCCGCGAGGGACCTCGCCGCCCGGACGCAGTGGGCGAGCGCCCTGCGCGCGTACTCGGGGGAGGCTCCCGCGAGTCCGCACGTCGGAGTGAGGGTGACCGCCTCCGTGAGAAGTCCCGGTTGCAGCCCCAGCCTGCGCCACAGCGTCCTGACACCCATGACGCTACCGGCAGGGTCTGACAATGGGCCGTCCGTGGTGGGCACGACACCGGCGAAGAGGCGGGTACCCGCTTCGACGGCCTCCCCGATCGCGTCGTCGTCACGCTCGGTGAGGAGCGAGAAGTCGAAGGAGATCGCCGCGGCGCCCGCCCTCCGCAGCAGGGCGAAGGGGACGTCCGGTGCGCACGAGTGGACCACGGCGGGGCCGGTGTCGTGAACCCCGATGACGTCGCGGAGCGTGGCCTCGACGAGCTGGCGGTCGACGGCGCGGTGGGTGCGGTAGCCGCTGGCGGTCTTCACGTGTCCGGTCAGGACGGAGATGAGGGAGGGCTCGTCGAGCTGGAGGACGATGTGGGCGCCGGGGATGCGGCGCCGCACCTCGGCGAGGTGGAGGCGCAGCCCCTCGGTGAGGGAGGCGGCGAGGTCGCGGCAGGCGCCGAGGTCGGAGAGGGCGGCCTCGCCGTTCTTCAGCTCCAGGTTCGCGGCGAGGGTCCAGGGCCCCACGGCCTGTACCTTCAGCGGGCCCTCGTAGTCCTGTGTGAACTCCTCCAGCGCGTCGAGGTCCTCGCCGAGCCAGGAACGCGCCCGCTTGGTGTCCCGGCCGGGACGGTCACCGATGCGCCATCCGCTGGGCTCCACGCGCGCGTACAGCTCGACGAGCATCCCCGCGGTGCGGCCGATCATGTCGGCGCCGGGGCCTCTGGCAGGGAGCTCGGGGAGGAAGGGGAAGTCCTCGAAGCTTCCGGTGGCCGTCCTGGCGGCTTCCCTGGCATCGGTGCCGGGGAGGGAGCCGATGCCGGTGGCGGGGGCGAAGCGAAAGTTGTCGTTCACGGGTGAAGCCTACGTAGGTCGTGAGCGGGTGAGGGTGTTGGTGCGGGCCCGGCCAGGGGGCTGCGCCCCCCTGGCTGCGCCCCCCTGGACCCCCGATCGGCCTGAACGGCCTCGTCCTCGAACGCCGGACGGGCTGAGTGCCCTGAACCGGCACTGCGAAGCGAACGCGGGACCGGCCAGGCGTGATCAGCGGCCGGGGCGGACCGTCACGTCATTGATCTCCGCGTCCCTCGGGAGGTCCAGCGCCGTGAGGATCGTCGTGGCGACGGACTCGGGGTCGATCCACTGTGCGGGGTCGTACTCCTTGCCCTCCTGCTGGTGGACCTTCGCCTGCATGGGGCTGGCGGTGCGGCCGGGGTAGACGGAGGTGACGCGGACGCCGTTGGGGTGTTCCTCGTGGCGGAGGGAGTCGGCGAGGGCCTTCAGGCCGTGCTTGGAGGCCGCGTAGGCGGACCAGCCGGCGCTGGCGCTCAGGCCCGCGCCGGAGTTGACGAAGACCACGTGGCCCCGGGCGGCGCGGAGTTGGGGCAGGAAGTGGCGGGTCAGCTCGGCCGGCGCGATGAGGTTGACGTTGAGCTGGTGGCGCCAGGTCTTGGGGGTCAGGTCGCCGACGGGGCCGAGGTCGACGACTCCGGCGATGTGCAGCAGGGAGTCCACGCGGTCGGGGAGCGTCTGGTGCGAGAACGCCCAGGACAGCTTGTCGGGGTCCGCCAGGTCGCCCACGAGCGTCTTCGAGCCGGGGAACTCCGCCGCCAGCTCCTTGGCGCGGCCCGCGTCGCGCGCGTGCAGCACGAGGTCGTCCCCGCGCGCGTGCAGACGGCGGGCGACTGCCGCGCCGATGCCGGAACCCGCTCCGGTGATCACATGAGTAGCCATGCCCGCCATGCTCGCATCACCGCGCGCCTACTCGATGCCGTGGCTCTCCTCCAGGTAGGCCAGCGCGCCCACCGGCTCCTGCGCGAAGAACAGCAGGTCGGTGAGGGGGCGGGGCAGGAATCCCTCGTCCTCCATGCGCCGGAACTGCTCCTTGAGTCCGTCGTAGAAGCCCGCGGTGTTCAGCAGCACGACCGGCTTGTCGGTGTGGCCGTGCTTCTTCAGTTCCAGGATCTCGGTGGCCTCGTCCAACGTGCCGGTCCCACCGACCATGATCACGACCGCGTCCGACTTCTCCAGGAGCAGCCTTTTGCGCTCGGCGAGGTCGCGCGCGACGACCATCTCGTCCACCCCGGCCCGCACCTTGGCCGAGAGGAAGTCCACCGACACCCCGCACAGCCGGCCGCCCGCCTCCTCCACGCCGTCCGCGACCACCTTCATCAGGCCCACGTCGGAACCACCCCAGACGAGCGTGTGACCGCCCTTGCCGAGCAGTTCCGCGAACTCGCGCGCGGGGCGGGTGTAACGGTCGTCGAGGTCGGCGGCGGACAGGAAGACACAGATACGCATGCCGCCACCGTACGCGTCCGCCTGTGAAGGGAAAGTGTCGTAGACCGATGACGCGCATGCCGTACGGCAGTCTGGACAGACATGGACAAGAAGACGATTTCCCGCGACGGCACCGAACTCGCCTACGCGCGCGCCGGAAAGGGGCCCGCGGTCATCCTGGTGAGCGGGGCGATGTCCACGGGCGGCACGGTCGCGCCCCTGGCCGGGCTCCTCACGGGCCGCTTCACCGCCCTGTGGTACGACCGCCGGGGCCGGGGCGAGAGCGGTGACACGGCGCCGTACTCGGTGGATCGGGAGGTGGAGGACCTCGCCGCGCTCATCGACGTGGCGGGCGGGGAGGCGGCGCTGTACGGCATCTCGTCGGGCGGCGCGCTGGCGCTCGAGGCGGCGGCCCGGGGGCTGCCGGTGCGCCGGGTGGCCGTGTACGAGACGCCGTTCGCCCTCGACGCGGAGGGCGCGAAGGCACGCGCCGAGTACACCGCGAACCTCACCGAGGCGCTCGCGCAGGGGCGGCGGGGAGACGCGGTCGCGCTGTTCCTGCGGCTGACGGGCCTGGCCGAGGAGATGATCCGGGGGGCACGTCAGTCGCCGATGTGGGCGGCCATGGAGGCGATCGCACCGACGCTCGCGTACGACGACGCCGTCATGGGCGACGGCCTCCTCCCCCGCGACCGTCTGGCCTCGCTCGACGTGCCCGTGCTGGCCGTCGCGGGCGGGGAGAGCCCCGACTGGCTGCGACAGGCCACCCGGGCGGTCGCCGACGCGGCCCCTCGGGGCACGTACCGCACGCTGGAGGGCGAGACCCACATGGTGGACCCGAACGCGCTCGCGCCGGTGCTCGCGGAGTTCCTCGCGCCCTAGGGGCTGCCTTGTGGATCATGCCGACGCCGCGGGGGCCGGCAGGCGCACCCCGGCGCGCTCTCCTGGCAAGCGCCGCAGCGCCGCTTACGCGACAGCCGTCCTCGCGCGGGTGGTCGACGCGATCGTCGCCGACCCCACCACGCGCGTGCCGTCGTAAAGGACGATCGCCTGGCCGGGGGCGACGCCGCGGACCGGCTCGGTGAAGGTCACCTCCAGGCGGCCGTCGACGAGTTCGGCGGTCACCTCGGTCTCGCCGCCGTGGGCGCGGAGCTGGGCGGTGTAGGTGCCGGGGCCGGTGGGGGCGGCGCCGCACCAGCGGGGCTTGACGGCCGCCAGCCCGGTCACGTCCAGGGCGTCGGCGGGACCGACCGTCACCGTGTTGTTCACCGGTGAGATGTCGAGGACGTAGCGCGGCTTGCCGTCGGCGGCGGGGGTGCCGATGCGCAGGCCCTTGCGCTGGCCGATGGTGAAGCCGTACGCGCCGTCGTGCGTGCCGAGCTTTTCGCCGGTCTCGTCGACGATGTCACCCTCGGCCTTGCCCAGCCTCTTCGCCAGGAAGCCCTGGGTGTCGCCGTCGGCGATGAAGCAGATGTCGTGCGAGTCGGGCTTCTTGGCGACGGACAGGCCCCGGCGCTCGGCCTCCGCGCGGATCTCGTCCTTGGTCGTCACCGTGTCGCCCAGCGGGAAGAGCGCGTGGGCGAGCTGCTTCTCGTCCAGGACACCCAGGACGTACGACTGGTCCTTGGCCATGTCGGAGGCGCGGTGCAGTTCGCGGGTGCCGTCCTCGCGGACGATCACCTGCGCGTAGTGGCCGGTGCACACCGCGTCGAAGCCCAGCGCGAGCGCCTTGTCGAGCAGGGCGGCGAACTTGATCTTCTCGTTGCAGCGCAGGCACGGGTTGGGGGTGCGGCCGGCCTCGTACTCGGCGACGAAGTCCTCGACGACGTCCTCACGGAAGCGGTCGGCGAGGTCCCACACGTAGAAGGGGATGCCGATGACGTCCGCCGCGCGGCGCGCGTCGCGCGAGTCCTCGATGGTGCAACAGCCCCGGGCGCCCGTGCGGAACGACTGCGGGTTCGCGGAGAGCGCGAGGTGGACGCCGGTCACGTCGTGGCCGGCTTCCGCGGCGCGGGCGGCGGCGACGGCGGAGTCGACCCCGCCGGACATGGCGGCGAGGACACGGAGGGGGCGGGTGCGCTGCGAGGTGTCAGTCATAGCCCTTCAAGAGTACGGGGCACGGGAACCGGAGCCCGCGGGTATCCGTTGTCGATCTCAAGGGGACGAGGAAGGGTCACATGGGGGCGAGCGAGAAGGACACGGACCGGAGGATCGGGAGGCGTGCCCTCCTCGTGGGCGGGTTCGCGGCGGCCGTCGGTTCGGCCGTGCTGGCGCGCGACGAGCTGGCACACCTGTGGTGGCGGCTGCCCGGTGTGGAGAAGCCGCGGGTCGAGGGCGCTGTCGACTACCGGGGCGCTCGCTGGGTAGCGGCCTCGTCGGCGAACTGGCGCCGCGCGGACCGGCCGGACGACTACGGCGTCGACATGGTGGTCATCCATGTCACGCAGGGCGACTACGACAGCGCGGTGAAGGCCTTTCAGGACCCCGAGCACCGGGCCGCCGCCCACTACATCGTCCGCAGGGACGGGCACATCACCCAGATGATCCGCGAACTGGACGTGGCGTTCCACGCGGGCAACCGGGAGTACAACGAGCGCAGCATCGGCATCGAGCACGAGGGGTTCGTGGAGCGCGCCTCCTCGTTCACGGACGAGATGTACGCCGCCTCCGCGCGCCTGACGGCGGGGATATGCGCGCGGTACGACATATCCGTCGACCGGGAGCACATCATCGGGCATGTGGAGGTGCCGGGGACGGACCACACCGACCCCGGGAAGCTCTGGGACTGGGACCGGTACATGCGGCTGGTGCGGGAGGCCGGCGCAGCCACACGCGCCTGAGACGGATGGCCGGTTACGTCAGTCCCGCGGCCCGGGCCCGTTCCACCGCGGGGCCGATGGCCTTGCCGACCGCTTCGACGTCGGCCTCCGTGGAGGTGTGGCCGAGGGAGAAGCGCAGGGTGCCGCGGGCCAACTCGGGGTCGGTGCCGGTGGCGAGGAGGACGTGGCTGGGCTGGGCGACGCCGGCGGTGCAGGCGGAGCCGGTCGAGCACTCGATGTCCTGGGCGTCGAGCAGGAGCAGCAGGGAGTCACCCTCACAGCCGGGGAAGGTGAAGTGGGCGTTGGCCGGGAGGCGGTCCACGGGGTCGCCGCCGAGGATCGCGTCCGGGACGGCCGTACGGACCGCGGTGATCAGGGCGTCGCGCAGGGCGCCGATCTCGCGGGCGAACCAGTCGCGCTGCTGGGCCGCGAGCCGGCCGGCGACCGCGAAGGAGGCGATCGCGGGGACGTCGAGGGTGCCGGAGCGGACGTGACGCTCCTGGCCGCCGCCGTGCAGCACGGGTACGGGGGTGTGCTCGCGGCCCAGGATCAGGGCGCCTATGCCGTAGGGGCCGCCGATCTTGTGGCCGGAGACGGTCATCGCGGCGAGGCCGGAGGCGGCGAAGTCGACGGGGATCTGGCCGAAGGCCTGGACGGCGTCGGCGTGCACAGGGACGCCGAACTCGTTCGCCACGTCGACGAGTTCACGGACCGGGGTGATCGTGCCGATCTCGTTGTTCGCCCACATGACCGTGGCCAGGGCGACGTCGTCGGGGTCGCGGGTGATCGCCTCGCGCAGCGCGTCCGGGTGGACGCGGCCGTAGGAGTCGACCGGGAGGTACTCGATCGTGGCGCCCTCGTGTTCGCCGAGCCAGTGGACCGCGTCGAGGACCGCGTGGTGTTCGACGGGGCTGGCGAGGACGCGGGTGCGGCGCGGGTCGGCGGCGCGGCGGGACCAGTACAGGCCCTTGACCGCGAGGTTGTCGGCCTCGGTGCCGCCGGAGGTGAAGACGACCTCGCTCGGGCGGGCGCCGAGTGCGTCCGCGAGGGTTTCGCGGGACTCCTCGACGGTTCGCCTCGCGCGGCGGCCGGATGCGTGGAGGGAGGAGGCGTTGCCTGTGGCGTTGAGGTGCGCGGTGAGCGCCTCGACTGCCTCGGGGAGCATCGGGGTGGTCGCGGCGTGGTCGAGGTATGCCATGGTGAGGCCGATTCTACGGGGCGGTGTCGCAGGGCCTCGTGGCAAGGTGGGCCTGGGGTGAGGTGGGGGGTGTGCGCCTTGCCCGGGCTGCGGCTGGGCATGTTGCGACGCACCCGGCACTGTCGGCTGTGTCCACCCGTTCCGCCCTGCGGAACGACTGCCCACAGCGGCAGCGGCCAGTCGTAGCGGGAATCGGAGACTGCGCCCCGTCGTCCTCGGGGCCCCCGCTCGCCGAGCCTCTTAAAAGCTCCACGAGATCGTGCTGTCCGCCTGCATGAACGCGACCAGGACCACGAGGTCGGCGATGCCGAGGGTGAGGCCGAGGTAGGCGCGGCCGGGACGGGCTGTGCCGCGCCACAGCGCTGCGGCGGCCAGGGCGATGGCGATGGGGCCGAGGAAGACGTTGAGGACGAGGAGGCCCACGAGGCCGAGGATGAAGGCGGCGACGGCCATGCCGTCGGCGTCGCGGATACCGGTGCGGCGCGTGGCCGGGGCGGTGAGGTGCATGGTGGTCAGCTCCAGACGATCAGACGTGCGTGTCAGTGGGTCGAGGTGTGCCGGCGTCCATGGCGCTCGCGGAGCGCGAAGATGCCGAGCCACGCGGCGATGACGGCGGCGGCGACGATGGTGAAGGTGAACGGCGCGTGGGCGACGGTGCCCAGGACGGCGCCGAACAGCAGCAGGGCGGCGACGAGGAACAGCATGGGATGAATCCCTCTCCCGAGACGCTTGCGAGTGGGTCTCGTTACGTTTCGGTGAACGGTTGTAGTTACAGTTGTTCACTGAATCCCGAGTCTATCGCTCCTCACGGCTTTCCAATTACAGAGAACAGTTGTTAACTGCATGGTATGAGTCACACCTTCGGCGTCCGGCAGGCCCAGAAGCAGAAGACCCGGCAGGCACTCCTGGACGCGGCCCTGGTCCTGCTGGAGGAGCAGAGCCTGAGCAGCCTGGGCCTGCGCGAGGTCACCCGCGCCGTCGGCGTCGCCCCCACCGCCTTCTACCGGCACTTCCGTTCCACCGCGGACCTCGGCGTCGCCCTGGTCGAGGAGGCGCTGGGCAGCCTGCACCCGATGATCCGCACGACGGTGACCACGTCGGACAGCAGCGAGGAACGGATCACGCGCGCCGTCCAGCTGATCACCCGTCACGTGAGCGCGTACCCCGCACATGTCCGGTTTATCGCCCGGGAGCGACATGGCGGAGTCCAGCCGGTGCGGGAGGCCATACGGGCCCAACTGGTCCGGTTCGCCGAGGAGGTGAAGGCGGAGCTGGCCAAGGACCCGGAGTCCGCGGGCTGGAACGACGACGACCTGCTGATGCTCGCCCATCTCTACGTCGACCAGATGCTCATCACGGCCTCGCTGTTCCTGGAGGCACTGGAGGCGCCGGACGACGAGCGGGAACGGGTCACCCAGGTGGCCACCCGCCAGATGCGGCTCATCAGCATCGGGCGCCATCACTGGCTCGACTGAGCACGCGAGAGGGGCGGCGCACCCGGAGCCGGGTGCGGCGCCCCTGTCGTACGACAGCCGGGTCAGCCCTGCTGCTGCGCCTGCTGCCCCTGCCCCCCGCCCGGGCCGCCGCAGCCACCACCCTGGCCGCCGCCACCGGGGCCGCCCTGGCCGCCACCGGGACCGCCGCTCGGCATGCCGGAGGGGGCGCCGGAGGGTGGGCGGTCGGCGCGCCAGAGGGGGCCGCCGTGGCCGCCCCGGACGGCGCGCCCGACGGTGCTCCGGACGGGGCGCCGCCGGCCCGGCCGGAGGCGTTGCCGGTCGGCATGCCGGACGGTGCCTGGCAGGCCTGCTGACCGGAGTTGCCGCTGTGCGAGGACTTCGAGGACGAGGAGTCGCCGGAGCCGCAGGCCACCAGGACGGGGGGCGAGAGCGCCAGCAGGGCCACCGCGGGGACGAGACGCGCACGCATCATGAGAAACAACTCCAGGAAGATGAAGAAGGATGAGGGAGTCCTGAGGCGGGCACTCAACCAACGGCGCGTAGGACTTCCTTGAGCCTGCGCTGTACGCCCCCTGCCAGCGGAGTAAAGGCAGACCCAAGCCACCTCGATGACCTGCGGGTTCAGTCGGAGCGGCCGCTCACGCGCTGGTACAGGCCCGTGACAGAGGCGGCCGCCGCGCGCAGTTCCTCGCGCACCTCGGGCGGGGAGAGGACCTCCACCCGGTCGGAGAACGCGAGCAGTTGGCGGGCCTCGCGGACGAAGCCGTACGACAGACGGGCGGTCACCCACTCGCTCTCGCCGTCGTCCTCGGGGAGTTCGGCCAGCGCGGAGGCGTTCAGGCGCAGGAACATGTCGAGGCGGTCGCGCCGGACGCGGACGGTGACGTCGAGGCCGCCGGGACGCTCCTCGACCTGGCGGCGCAGCACCTCCCACACGTCGGTGAGTTCGACGCCGGGCCGCCGCCGGACGGGGTCGTCCAGCGTCTTCGCCGAGTGCACCCGGTCGGCGCGGAAGAGCTGGGGTTTCGCCCGGCGGTCGGCGACCAGGTACCAGACGCCTGCCTTGGAGACGAGGCCGTAGGGGTCGACGGTGTAGGTGCGGGGCTCGCGGTCGCCGCTGTGGCGGTAGCGCAGGCGCAGCCGTCGGTCCGCGAAGACGGCGTCCTGGAGGGTGTCCAGGTCGACGGCGGGCCGGGGGCCGCCCTTCCAGCGCGTGGCGTCGACCAGGATGCGCCGGCTGGTGACCTCGGCGGCCGGACGGTGCGGGGCCGGAAGCGCGGCCATCACCTTGCGCAGGGCGGAGCCGAGCGCCGCGTCCAGGCCGAGCGCCGCGTGCGCGCCCTGCGCGGCCAGGATGAACAACGCGCGGGACTCGTCGGCGGTCAGTCCCGTCACGTCCGTACGGAAGCCCGCGAGCAGCTCGATGCCGCCGTGGCGCCCGCGTTCGGTGTAGACCGGGACTCCGGAGGCGGAGAGGGCCTCGATGTCGCGGTAGATGGTGCGGACCGACACCTCCAGCCGGTCGGCGAGTTCGTGGGCCGGGACGCGGCCACGGGTCTGCAGGAGCAGCAGGATCGACAGCAGGCGGTCGGACTTCACGGCCTCAGGATCCCGCCGCGCGCGGCCCCGGGCAAATGTTGACGGCAGTTGTCAGGTTTTCCGGGGAGTCTTGACCGTACCGACCCGCAGAGAGGCCCAGCATGATGAACGTCGTCGACCCCCGCCCCTTCTACTCCCGCGCCACCGAACAGGCCGCCTCGCTCATCAAGACCGTACGGCCGGAGCAGTTGACCGGTGCCACCCCCTGCGGCGACTTCGACGTCCGCACGCTGCTCTCCCACATCGTGGGCGGCACCCTGCGGATCGCGGTCGTCGGGGAGGGCGGCGACGGGCTCGCCGTCCGGCCCTTCGCGGAGGGGGTCGGGGACGACGGGTGGACGGCCGCGTACGAGGAGGTGCGGGAGCGGGTGCTGGCCGCCTGGGCGGGCGACGAGCGCATGGCGGTGCCGGTCCGGGTGCCCTGGGGCGAGGTGCCGGGGCACGCGTCCCTCTCCGGGTACGTCATGGAGCTCGTGACCCACACCTGGGACCTCTCCGAGTCCGTGGGCCGCCCCCTGGAACTCGACCCGGAGCTGGCCGAGTTCGCCCTCGCGACCGCCCGGCGCGCCCTGCCCGACGCACAACGCGATGAGCAGACGCCCTTCGGCTCGGCCCTGCCGGCCCCCGAAGGGGCCGACATCTACGAGCAGTTGGCGGCGTGGCTGGGCCGCAGGCCGCTCAGCCGGGCCTGACACCGCGCGGTGCTCAGGCTCAGCCCAGCCTCACTCGCGCCAACTGTCGCGACTGTGCCACCAGTCGGTCCGTGCTGTCCCAGACCTCCGCGTCCTCCTCAAGGAAGCCGCCGGCGAGGTTGCGGGTGGTGATGGCTACGCGCAGGGGGCCCGGGGCCGGGCGGGAGCGGACGTGGACGGTCAGCTCGACCGTGGGCACCCAGCCGCTGAGGCCGATCTCGAAGGCGGTGGGCGGCAGCGCGTCCACCGCCAGGAGCAGGGAGAGCGGGTCGGGGTCACGGCCGTCGGCGAGCCCGAACCAGGCGCGCATCTCGCCCTTGCCGGAGGGCTTCCCGAGCGCCCAGCCCAGGGTGGACGGGTCGAGCTTGAGCATCAGGCGGTCGGTGATGGCCGAGCTGCCGTCGACCGGGGCCGGTCCGTCCTCGGGGCCGAAGCAGTGCTCCATGGGCGGGATCGCGGGCGGCTTCGCCGACGTGCGCACGTCGTCGGGGAGGGCGTCCAGGTCGCCGTAGGAGGCCAGCACGCGGATGCGCTCGACCTCACGGCCCTCGTCGTCGTACTGGAAGAGGGACGCCTGGCCGGTGGAGAGGGTGCGCCCGGTGCGTACGACGTCCGTGCGGACGACCGCCGGGCCCGGCTGGGAGGCGGTCAGGTAGTGCGCGGAGATCGTGAACGGGTCGCCGTGCGGCAGGGCGTCCGCGAGGGCGCGGCCCAGGACGGCCAGCAGGTAGCCGCCGTTGACGGCGCTGATGATCGTCCAGCCGGCCGAGAGGTCGATGTCGTAGACCCCGGGGACGCCGGGTTCGCGCCGGGTGAGCGCGGTGTCGCGGTCGAACTCGCTGTCGCCGATGGTGGCGCACATGGTCCCGGTAGCTGCTTCTGGCATGGCTGAAAGGTACAACATCTGATTACTAAGCGGTAGCTTTGCAGTGGGGGTGCAGGTGAGATGTGGTCAATTTCTCGGTAAGCGTCCGCACTCGTCCGTCAACCCTGAGCCCCCGCTTTGCCTCCTTAAGGACATGAGCCTCACCGGGACTGCATTCCTCTACACCCTGATCGCGCTGGCCGTCGTCGCGCTCGCACTGCCCCTCGTCCTGTGGTCGCGGCTGCGCGGACCCAGGATCGTGCGGGCCGCGGCGCGGATGCTGATGCTGCTGTTCGCCCAGGGCACGGCCGTCTCCCTGGTCTTCGTCCTGGTCAACAACTCCAACAACCTGTACGACAACTGGGGCGATCTCCTCGGCACGGCCGACCATGTGCAGCAGGCCGCCGACCTCGGCGCCAGCGGCACCGGCGGCATCGCGCTGGAGCGGCTGCCCAAGGTCGAGCAGAAGTTCAAGGACGCGCACGGACCGGGCATGCGCAAGGCCGGCGGAGTGCGCGTCACCCAGCTCAAGGGCCGCGTGTCCGGCGTGAACGCCGAGGTCTACGTATGGCTGCCGCCGCAGTACGACGAGCCCGCCTACCGGCACCACACGTTCCCCGTCGTCGAGTTGCTGCCCGGCTACCCGGGCTCGGCGAAGGCCTGGTTCGGGTCGATGAAGGCGCACGAGCAGTTGCTGCCGCTGATGCGCGAGGGCCGCGTCGCGCCGTTCATCCTGGTCGCGCCGCGCACCTCCCTGCTCCCCGGAGTCGACACCGGCTGCGCCAACGTCCCGGGCACGGTCAACGCGGACACCTGGCTGAGCATCGACGTGCCGAGGATGATCATGGACAACTTCCGGGCCCAGCCCGCGCCGCGCGGCTGGGCGGTCGCCGGATACTCGGCCGGCGGGCACTGCGCGACGAAACTGGCGGTCGCGCACCCCGACCGCTACGGGGCGGCGGTGAGCATGTCCGGCTACAACGACCCGATCGCCGAGCGCAACTCGCTGGCCGCCGAGACCCCGGCCCTGCGTGCCGAGAACAACCCCTACCTGCTGCTGCGCAAGAAGGCCGTTCCGCCCAGGATCGCCCTCTACCTCTCCGGCCAGCCGCGCGACGGCTACGAGGCCGGCATGGCCCTGGAGAAGATCGCGAAGGCGCCGACCGCCGTGCACGTCGTGTACGTCCCGAAGAGTGCGGGCGGCCACACGATGGCCCTGTGGCGGCCGCAGGTGGTTTCGGCGTTCCTGTGGCTGACGCAGCAGATGGGCGAGCAGCACGTCACCCGGCACTCCGGCGGGGGCGCCGGGGGCGCTACTCCTCCCGCACCGTCGAACGACGGTTCCACGCGCGCGGAGCTCGCCAGTGGTACCGCATCGCGAGCAGGCGCAGCACGAAAGCCGTGACGGCGGCCAGAGCGCTGGCCAGCGGGGTCAGGGCGTCGTAGCGGATGCAAAGCACGACCATCGTGGCGCCGACCATCGCTGGGACCGCGTAGAGGTCGCGGTCCCAGCGCAGCAGCGAGGGCACCTCGTTGGCCAGCACGTCGCGCAGCACACCGCCGCCGACGGCGGTGGCGAGGCCGAGTGCCGCCGACGCGGTGAGGCCGAGCCCGTAGTCGTACGCCTTGGTCGCTCCCGTGACGCAGAACAGGCCGAGGCCCGCCGCGTCGAAGACGTTGACACCGACCTGGATGCGCTCGACCTGCGGGTGGAGGAAGACGACCAGGAGCGCGGCGAGCAGCGGTGTGAGGAAGTACCCCAGGTCGGTGAAGGCCGCCGGCGGCACCGCACCGATCACCACGTCCCTGAACAGGCCGCCGCCCAGCGCGGTGACCTCGGCGAGCATGGCGATGCCGAAGACGTCGAAGTTCTTGCGGACGGCCAGCAGCGCGCCGGAGATGGCGAAGACGAAGATGCCGATCACGTCGAGCGTGTGCTGGACGGACGGGGTGAAGAGTTCCTGGACCACCCTTCTATTCTGACGCAAAGCGAAGCCCCCGCCTTACATTGCAAGGCGGGGGCCCACTGTCGCTCTCAGTTACTTCTCTTTGGCCGGGGTTTCACCCTCGGAGTCGGAGTTGTCCCGCACCTCCGCCGCCACCGCAGCCGACGTCTCCGCCGACTCCGCCAGCACCTCGTCGGCCACCAGCTCGGCCGCCTCCTTCGCGGCGCTCAGCAGGACGGTGTCCTGCGGGGCCTGGTCCGCGAAGTTCTCCGGGTGGTGGCAGGCGACCTGCTGGCCGGGACGCAGCTCGATCAGCGGCGGCTCGGTCGTCTTGCAGATCTCCGTGGCCTTCCAGCACCGGGTGTGGAAACGGCAGCCGCTCGGCGGGGAGATCGGCGAGGGCACGTCGCCCTTGAGCAGGATCCGCTCGCTCTTGGCGTTCTTGCGCCTCGGGTCCGGGATCGGCACCGCCGACATCAGCGCCTTGGTGTACGGGTGCATCGGCGTCTTGTAGAGCAGGTCGCGGTCGGCGAGCTCCACGATCTTGCCGAGGTACATCACCGCGATCCGGTCCGAGACGTGCCGGACGACCGAGAGGTCGTGCGCGATGATCACGTACGTCAGGCCGAGCTCCTGCTGGAGGTCGTCGAGGAGGTTCACGACCTGCGCCTGGATCGACACGTCGAGCGCGGAGACCGGCTCGTCCGCGACCACCAGCTTCGGGTTGAGCGCGAGCGCGCGGGCGATGCCGATGCGCTGGCGCTGACCGCCGGAGAACTCGTGCGGGTAGCGGTTGTAGTGCTCGGGGTTGAGGCCGACCACCGACAGCAGCCGCTGGACCTCCTTCTTGATGCCGCCCGCGGGCTCGACGCCCTGGAGCTTGAAGGGGGCGCCGATGATCGTGCCGATGGTGTGGCGCGGGTTCAGCGACGAGTACGGGTCCTGGAAGATCATCTGCACGTCGCGGCGCAGCGGACGCATGCCCGCCACCCCGAGGTGCGTGATGTCCTTGCCCTCGAACTCGACCTTGCCGCCGGTCGGTTCGAGCAGCCGGGTGATCAGCCGGCCCATCGTGGACTTGCCGCAGCCCGACTCGCCCACGACACCGAGGGTTTCGCCGGCCTTGACCTCGAAGTCGATCCCGTCGACCGCGTGCACCGCCCCGACCTGCCGCTGGAGCAGGCCCTTCTTGATGGGGAAGTGCTTCTTGAGCCCGGTCACCTTCAGCAGGATCTCGCCGGGGGCGGCGTCCTTGGTGAGCGTGGCGCCGTCGGTCTGCTCGGACTTGGTCAGTGCTTTCTCGTCACTCACAGCTTCGGCGCAATCTCTTCGGTCCAGATACGCTCCCGCTGCTCCTTGCCCAGGTGGCAGGCGGCCCAGTGCCGGCTGCCGACCTCGGCCAGCTCCGGGCGGACCGTGCGGGTGACGTTGTCCTTCGGGAGGTCCGCGTACGGGCAGCGCGGGTTGAAGGCGCAGCCCGACGGGATGTTGATGAGCGAGGGCGGGGAGCCCTTGACCGGGATCAGGCGCTCCTGCTGCTCGCGGTCGAGCCGCGGCATCGAGCCGAGCAGGCCCCAGGTGTAGGGGTGGCGGGGCTCGTAGAACACCTTCTCGGCCGGCCCGCGCTCCACGCAGCGGCCGCCGTACATCACCAGGAGGTCGTCGGCCAGTTCGGCGACGACGCCCAGGTCGTGGGTGATGACGATGACCGCGGAGCCGAACTCCTTCTGCAGATCGCGGATCAGGTCGAGGATCTGCGCCTGGACGGTCACGTCCAGGGCCGTCGTCGGCTCGTCCGCGATGAGCAGCTCGGGGTTGTTGACCAGCGACATCGCGATCATCGCGCGCTGGCGCATACCGCCGGAGAACTCGTGCGGGTAACTGTCGACGCGCTTGTCCGGCTGCGGGATGCCCACCCGGTCGAGCATCTCGACCGCGCGGCGCTTGGCGGTCTTCTTGTCGACGTCGTGGTGGATGCGGTACGCCTCCACGATCTGCTGACCGATCGTGTAGTACGGGTGCAGCGCCGACAGCGGGTCCTGGAAGATCATCGCCATCTGACGGCCGCGCAGCTTGCGCACGTGGTCCGGGTCGGCGGACAGCAGCTCGGTGCCGTCCAGCCAGATCTCGCCGGAGATCTGAGCCTTGCGCTTGCCGTACTGGCCGGCGGTGTGCAGGCCCATGATGCCGAGCGAGGTCACCGACTTGCCGGAGCCGGACTCGCCCACGATGCCGAGGGTCTTGCCCTTCTCCAGCTGGAAGCTGAGCCCGTCGACGGACTTGACCAGACCGTCGTCGGTCGGGAAGTGCACCTTCAGGTCGCGCACTTCGAGGAAGGAGCTCGGGGCCTGCGAGTTGCTCGTGGGTTCGCCCACGGCAGCTCCGGTCTTGCTCAGTTCGGTCATGACAGCCTCACTCGGGGGTCGATCACGGCGTACAGGACGTCCACCACGAGGTTGGCGATGAGCACCGCGAGGGAGGTGATCAGGACGACGCCCAGAATGATGGGCAGGTCCTGGGTCCTGATGGCGTTCAGCACGGCCTGGCCGAGTCCGGGAAGGCTGAACGTGGTCTCGGTCAGGATCGCACCGCCGATGAGGGCGCCGAGGTCCATGCCGAGCATCGTCAGGATGGGCGTCATCGTGGAGCGCATGGCGTGCTTGCCGATGACCGTCTGCTCCCGCAGACCCTTGGCGCGGGCGGTACGGATGTAGTCCTCGCCGAGCACCTCCAGCATGGTGGCGCGGGTGATACGCGCGTACATCGCCGCGTAGAGGAACGCCAGGGTGATCCAGGGCAGGATCATGCCGCCGAACCAGCCGGTGAAGCTGTCGTCCAGCGGCACGTAGTCGCCCTTGAACCAGTTCAGGCCGAAGACGAAGACCGCCAGCGAGAGCATGCCGGTGAAGTAGATGGGGAGGGAGACACCCGCGAGCGCGACGACCATCGCGCTGCGGTCCCACAGGGTGCCGCGCTTGAGCGCGGAGAGCACGCCCGCCGCGACACCGAAGATCAGCCACAGCACGGCGGCGCCGAGCGCGAGACCCAGGGTCACCGGGAGACGGTCGGTCAGCACCGGCCAGACGGCCTGCTCGCTGCGGAAGGAGTAGCCGAAGCACGGCGCGGAGCAGTGGGTGACGTCACCGCCGCCCGAGTAGGTGCGGCCCGCGAAGATGCCCTTGAAGAACTCCCAGGCCTGGACGTAGATCGGTTCGCCCAGTCCGAGCTTCTGCCGGACCCCCTCCACGGCGGCCGGGTCGGCCTGCTTGCCGACGAAGCTCAGGGCCACGTCGACGCCCGCCCACTTGGGGAAGAGGAAGAAGATGCTGAAGACCACCAGGACGATGACCACCAGCATCACTGCGGCGGCGAACAGCCGCCTGATGAGGTAAGCGAGCACAGCTCTCGGCCCGCCGCGGACGCGGGCCACCGGAGATCATCCAGTGGCCCGCCTCACGCGTCGCCGGCCTTCACCTGCCTTTCGTGCCGTTCGGCGGGTGTGCCGGGTTTACTTCGCGGACTTCAGGCCGAGGTTGACGAAGTCGTACATACCGCTGTAGCCGTCGGTCGTGTAGACGTTCGCCAGGCGGCTGGAGCGCCAGTTGATGAACTTCTCGAAGACGAAGGGCAGGTAGTAACCGCCCTCCATCACCTTGTGGTTGATCTCCGTGGCGATCTTGGCCTTGCCGGAGTCGTCCAGCGTGTTGACGTACTGGTCGAACAGGCCGTCGATCGTCTTGTCCTTGATGAGCGCGAAGTTGTTGTTGGCGCTCTCAAGGATGTACTTGCTGTTCCACAGCGGCAGACCGAAGCCCTGGACGGACGGGAAGTCCGGGCCCCAGCCCATGATGATGATGCCGTAGCCCTTCTTCTTCACGTTCGAGGGGCTGCCGATGACGCTGGAGCTCTGCGAGCCGTCGTACTGGTCGATGTCGACGGTGACGCCGATCTTCTTCAGCGACGCCTGCAGGGACTGGGCGGTGGCCACCTCGACCGGCTTGTTGTTGCGGACGGCGATGGTGGTCTTGAAGCCGCTCGGCTTGCCGCAGGCCTTCAGCTCTTCCTTGGCCTTGGCGACGTTGCCGTTCTTGTTGGCGCCGTTGAGCTCGAACGGGTCGTACTTCTGGCCCTCGGCGCCCGCGACGGACGGCGGGAGCATGTTCGTGCCGATGTCACCACCGGCGACGGGGCCACCGCGCGCGGTCTGCAGCGACACGTGGTCGGCGCCGTAGATGACGGCGTTGCGGCAGTGGATGTTGTCGAACGGCTTCACGCTCTGCGGGAAGGTCGCGTAACGGATGTAGCCGGAGACCGGGTTGTCCAGGTTGGCCTTGTGCTGCTTCAGGGCGATGGTGCGGCCCTGCGGCGACATGCCGGTCTGGTTGAGGTCGAGGTCCAGGTCACCGCTGATCAGGCGCTGGTCCAGGTCGTTGGCGTTGGTGAAGAACTTGACCGTGATCTTGTCCGGGTACGCCTTGCGGATCGGGTCCGAGGCCTGCTTCCAGCCCTCGTTGCGGACCAGCGTGAGGTCCTTGCCCGGGTTGTACGACTGGAACTTGTACGGGCCGGAGGAGAACGGCTTCAGTTGGTACTTGGACTTGGTGTCCATGTCCTGGCGGACCGGAGAGGCCGAGATCAGGCCCAGCATCTCCTCGAAGTCCGAGTTGGCCTTCGGGAGCTTGAAGACGATGGTCTTGTCGTCCGGCGTCTCGATGGCCTTCAGACCGAGCTTGTCCTTCGAGGTGTCCTTGTACGGGCCCTTGTACTCGCCCTTGGGGTCGAGGACTTCCTTGAGGTAGGTCGGGCCGCCGGACAGCACGTCCTGCGCCCAGACACGCTCGATGCCGTACTTGATGTCCTTGGAGGTGATCGGCTTGCCGTCCTCCCACGTGATGCCGTCACGCAGGGTGTACGTGTAGGTCTTGCCGTCGTCGGTGATCTTGGCGAGACCGGTGGCGAGGTCCGGGGTCAGCTCCGCGCCGGCCTTGCCGGGCTCCGTCTTGTTCGTGACGAGCTGGCGGCTGTAGTAGCGCGCGAAGTTCCACATCATGCCGTAGTAACCACGCGTGGTGTCCCACGAGTCGGCGTCCTGGGCGGCGCCGAACTTCAGCTCGCCGCCCTTCTTCGCCGCGGACGCCTGGGCGACCTTGTTGTTGGCGGCGTCGAAGCCGGCCGCGCCGTTCTTCGAGCCGCCGTCGCCGTCGTCGTCTCCGCCGCCGCACGCCGCCGTGGTCAGCAGCGCCGCGACCACGGCGGCAGCGGCCATGGCCTGCTTGCGCCGCCCTGAGGTGCGTTGGGTAGTCACGATCTCGGATCCTCCGGATTTGATGAGAGACCCCGTAGTCGGTGCCACGGGACGCTTGGGGTACGGCAGTTCAGCGGGAACCCTTCGGGTCCAGCGCGTCACGCACGCCGTCGCCGAAGAGGTTGAAGGCAAGGACGGTGATGAAGATCGCCACACCGGGGACCACCATGTACATGGGGTCCGAGTCGTAGTAGTCGATGGCGCTCGAGAGCATCTGGCCCCAGGAGGCCGTGGGCGGCTTGACGCCCACGCCCAGGAAGCTGAGGGCCGCCTCGGTGAGGATGTTGGTGGGGATCATCATCGTCGTGTACACGATGATGGGCGCGACGAGGTTGGGCAGCAGTTCCTTGAACAGGATGTACAGCCGCCCGGCGCCCAGCGATCGGGCGGCCTCGACGTACTCGCGCTCACGCAGCGAGAGCGTCTGGCCGCGCACCACGCGTCCGATGTAGGGCCACCCGAAGAAGCCGATGACCAGGATCATCACGAAGATGCGCACGCCCGTGCCGGTCAGTCCCAGCATCTGGTTCGGCATGACGGAGACCAGCGCGATGATGAACAGCAGCTGCGGGAAGGCCAGCAGGCCGTCCATGACGCGGCTGATGAGGGAGTCGACCCAGCCGCCGAAGAAGCCGGCGAGGATGCCCAGGACGGTGCCGAGGATCACGGCGACCACCGCGGACAGGAAGCCGACGAGCAGTGAGATCCGGGCTCCGTAGAGGATGCGGGCGAAGATGTCGCGGCCGTTGACCGGCTCGACGCCCAGCAGGTGGTCGCCACTGATGCCGCCCAGCGACCCCGTGGGGGTGCCGAACAGCGGGTCGATCAGCTTCTCGTGATACTCATTCGGGTCCTGCCCGAGCAGACCGGTGATCACCGGTGCGAGCAGCGCTATCGCGATGAGCACGAGCACCACGACGCCGCCCGTCAGGGCGAGCTTGTCCCGCTTCAGGCGCTCCCAGGCGATCCGGCCCAGGGAGCGACCCTGTACGGCCTTCGCGCCGACGCCGCCAACTGCCGCTTCCTCGGCCGCGCTCGGGGCCGCTTCCGCGGTCGGCTCGTGCAATGGTGCCGTCATCTGGCAGGGACCCCTCTCAACCGGCGGTTGGCCGGCCCGCACTTGCCGCTGTGGCGGCATTGACTCAGTCCGTCGTACACAGGGGCGAACCACCCCTGGTGCGGGAGTCTTCAACGCTTTGGCGATCTGTTGCCAGACTTGAGGGTGAAAGGATGCGTAAACGTGATGCTGTCTGGGGGGTTCCGTTATCCGGACAGCAGGTAACGGCGGCCGGACGGGGATGAATTAGGACAGACGGGACCACAACGCGGCTTTCCGGCTTCATCTACGCGCGAAGATGAAGCTCCGCTCCCGTTTCGGCGATGCCGGAGCACCGCCGACGCTCAGTATCTTCCGGCCGCCGGCGGATACCCGTACCCGCCCGCCGGGGCCGGCGCGGGGGCCGCGTGGGCCTCGCGGTCGTAGAAGGGGCGCGCCTGGCCGCGCAGCCACATCACCACCGGGTCGTACTCGTCGGTCATGGCGACCGTCGACACCGGCAGCCCGTCCGGCACCGCCCCTATCGACTGCTGCATCATCGCCCGCACCGAGTCGACGGCGGTCGGCGAGGTCTCGTACACGTCGAGACCGATGGCGAGATACGGCGCTCCGAGCGCCGGTTGGACCCAGGCGCGGCGCAACGAGCGGACGGCCGGGGTGCGGTGGGCGTTCTGCGCGAGGAGTGCGTAGAACTGCGGGATCTCGATGCCGGGTTCGGACAGCCGCAGGGGTCCGGCCGGCTGGCGGTCCAGGCCGGTCGCGATCCGCCGCAGGTCGAGCCAGGGGATGCCGACGCCGCCGCCCGGGGCGTGCGGGTTCAGCCAGAGGCCGTAGTGGTCCGGGTAGAGCGTGCGGGCCACGTCCAGGCCGTCGACCACCTCGTACGACCGGTTCCAGCCGCTCGCGGAGAGTTCCTGGGCGGAGGTGACGCAGGGGGCGTAGCCGTGGCCGTCGACCTCCATGTTCCCGTACTGGGCGTCGGGGGAGCCGGCCTGGCCGTGCCACAGCAGCATCCAGACCTGGCCGGAGGAGGGGGTGGCGAGCGCGCGCAGGAGTGCCTCGTAGGCGTCGTAGCGCCCGGGCGTCACCTGGCGCAGCATGTGCTCGACCTGTCCGGTCGCGGCGGTGCCGCTCGCGCTCACCTTTACCGCCCTTCGTGAATTGAGTGGGCCTCGTTTATGCAACCAGCTTAGGCGCTCTGCCGGGTTGAGCCATTGAGGGCGCGGAGGGCTTGTTCTCCGTGCTTGGTGCGGGTCCGCTGTGGTTGATCGCGCCCACGCGGCGGAGCCGCACATCGATACGGCCCCGCGCCCCTCGGGCGCTGTCCCGGGCGGTGTTTCAGTAGTCCCGGATGTAGAAGGGGCGGACCTTCTCGCGCATCCACTCCGCCACCGGGTCGGCCTGGGCCACGTCCAGCAGGACCAGGTTGACCGGCCAGGGGGTCGGGGTCTGGCCCAGGGCTCGGCCGAGGGCGTCGAGGGGGAGGGCTCGGAGGTCGCCTTCGAGGTGGGAGAGTTCCACGCCTATGAACATGACCGGGTCGGCCGTTTCGATGGTGGCGAGGCAGCGGCGGGCGGTGAGGACGACGCCGGTGGCGGCGAACTCGGTGGAGGCGGCGGCGAGGAAGTCGACCGGGTCGTCCTGCCAGTCGGGCTCGAAGAGGCGGACGCGGCCGCCGCTCGTGGGGCCGTCCAGTGGGGTGCGGCCGGAGCGGCACAGCTCGGCGACGGCCGGCGGCGGCAGCGGGACGCCGACCAGGCCGTCCGGGTTGACCATGATGCCGACCTGCGGGGGCAGGCCCCGGGCGAACTCGACGGCCGGTGCGATCGTGAACGACATGTGGGAGCCGACGACCTGGCGGAACTGCTCCTCGGAGCTGAAGACGGGCACGTAGGCCTGGCCCTCGATCTCCAGGGTGGGCAGGTCCAGGGGGCCGCTGTGCGGGCCGCCGCCGTTGGGCAGCGGCACCCAGACGAAGCTACGCCCGAGGACCTCGACGATCCGGCCGCCGGCGCCCGGCACGCCGAGGGAGGCGGAGAGCACCTCCTCCAGTTCGTTGCCGGGCCAGCCGCCGTGCGAGTGGGGGTGTGCCTGTGCCGGGAAGTCCGCGGGAAAATCCGCCGGGAAGTCCATCTCTCTCAACCGTCTGCCGGGAACCACTGCTGTGGCGGAAAGGCTATCGGGTACCGGCCGACACGTTCCCCGCCGTGCTCAGCCCGTGACCCGACTCGGTCCGCGGGCCCGGCTCAGCCGGTGAAGCCGATGCGGCGCAGGGAGTCCGCCGCGGCCCGGTCGACCAGCACCGCCGAGCCGCAGCCCTGGGGCAGCTCGCCGCGCTCCACGGAGCGCAGCAGGTGGCCGGCGGCCGTGCGGTGGCGCAGGAACGCGTACCGGGAGACGCCCCGGCCGCGTTCGCGCTGGCCGGCCAGGGCTGTGTCCGGGGTGACGTCGAGGAGGAGCAGGTGCAGGGTGCCACCCCGGCGGCGGGCCTCGCGGGCCAGCCAGCGGCGCACCCAGGCCTGCGTACCGCAGTCGTGCACGACGACGCCGGCTCCGGAGCGCAGGGCGCGGCGCAGTCCGGCGTAATGGGCGAGACGGACGAGGGGGCGGTAGACGGCGTAGGGCAGCAGGCGGGGCATGCGGGCGTCCCAGCGGTCGCGGGTGTCCTGGGAGTCGATGCCGGCGTCCTTCACCGTGCGCCGCATCAGGGTGGACTTGCCGCTGCCGGGCAGACCGGTGACCACGACCAGGTCGCGGGGGCCGAAGAGCAGTGCGTGGGGGCTGCGACCCGCGCGCTCGCGCAGATCGCGGACGACGGGCTGCGGGCCGCACGCCCCCCGGGCGGGGGCGGTCGGCTGTGCGGGCAGCGCGACGGCCGAGCCGGTCGCGTACGCGGTGGTCCTGTTCACCGTGATGGTCCTCCCCTGGGGTGGCTCACGAATAACCCTCCCCGCCGAGTGTAAAGAGAAGGTAATACGCGGTACCTCGCCATATCGTTCGCTTCCTGCCACAAGCCGGTTACAGATGCGGTCTGCCGCGCGGGGGTACGGGCGTGCAATGATGAGGCCGCCAACTGCATACCGGCCGTTTGAATCCGCGCGGGAGAGTTCCCAGCAGCAGTTGTCGCTGGGGCGCCGAAGGAGCAAGTCCCTCCCTTGAATCTCTCAGGCACCGTTACCGCGCGGGCGAGGCACATCTGAAAAGCGGGCCGCCCTCGCGGTGGTCCCACCCAAGGTGCAAGTCATGCCCCATGCGGTCATGGCGAACCTCTCAGGTTCCGATGACAGATGGGGAGGATCTTTCCTCGCCTGTCATGCCTTGGGAGACGACCGACCGATGAGCAGTACCGAACCCCGTCGTACCGCGCTGGATGCCGTGCATCGCGCGCTCGGCGCGACGATGACCGACTTCGCCGGCTGGGACATGCCCCTGCGCTACGGCTCCGAGCGCGACGAGCACCTCGCCGTGCGCACGAAGGCCGGGCTCTTCGACCTCTCGCACATGGGCGAGATCACCGTCACCGGCCCGCAGGCCGCCGACCTCCTCGACTACGCCCTGGTGGGCAACATCGGGAGCGTCAAGGTCGGCCGGGCCCGCTACACCATGATCTGCCGGCCCGACGGCGGCATCCTCGACGACCTGATCGTCTACCGGCTCGCCGAGACCGCGTACATGGTGGTCGCCAACGCCTCCAACGCCCAGGTGGTGCTGGACGCGCTCGTCGAGCGGTCCGGCTCCTTCGACGCCGAGGTGCGCGACGACCGGGACGCCTACGCGCTGATCGCCGTGCAGGGGCCGCAGTCCCCCGGGATTCTGAAGTCCCTCACCGACGCCGACCTCGACGGGCTGAAGTACTACGCGGGCCTGCCCGGCACGGTCGCCGGTGTCCCGGCCCTGATCGCGCGCACCGGCTACACCGGCGAGGACGGCTTCGAGCTGTTCGTGAAGCCGGAGCACGCCGTGGAGCTGTGGCAGGCGCTGACCAAGGCGGGCGAGGGCGCCGGTCTCGTGCCCTGCGGTCTGTCCTGCCGGGACACGCTGCGCCTGGAAGCGGGCATGCCGCTGTACGGGCACGAGCTGAGCACCTCCCTGACGCCCTTCGACGCGGGGCTCGGCCGGGTGGTGAAGTTCGAGAAGGAGGGCGACTTCGTGGGCCGCGAGGCGCTGTCCGCGGCGGCCTCCCGGGCTCAGGAGAACCCGCCGCGCGTCCTCGTCGGCCTGGTCGCCGAGGGCCGTCGCGTCCCGCGCGCCGGGTACACCGTCGTCGCGGGCGGCGAGGTGATCGGCGAGGTCACCTCCGGCGCCCCCTCCCCCACGCTGGGCAGGCCCATCGCCATGGCGTACGTCGACGCGGCGCACGCGGAACCGGGCGCGAAGGGCGTCGGCGTCGACATCCGGGGCACTCACGAGCCGTACGAGGTCGTGGCACTGCCCTTCTACAAGCGCCAGAAGTAGACACTGGTCGAGGTGCTGCGCCTCCAGGGCGTGACCCCGCGCACATTTCGCTGCTCACCAGCGGTTTCAGCAGTCACTCATTCACCAGCACTCCCCCGCGTACAGGAGAATTCAGGCCATGAGCAACCCCCAGCAGCTGCGCTACAGCAAGGAGCACGAGTGGCTGTCGGCCGCCGAGGACGGCGTCTCGACGGTCGGCATCACGGAGTTCGCGGCGAACGCGCTCGGTGACGTCGTCTACGCCCAGCTCCCGGACGTCGGCTCAACGGTCGCCGCGGGCGAGACCTGTGGCGAACTGGAGTCCACCAAGTCGGTCAGCGACCTGTACTCCCCCGTCTCCGGCGAGGTCACCGAGATCAACGAGGACGTGGTGAACGACCCGTCGCTGGTGAACTCGGCCCCCTTCGAGGGGGGCTGGCTGTTCAAGGTGCGGGTCACGGAGGAGCCCTCCGACCTGCTCACCGCCGACGAGTACGCCGCCCACTCCGCCGGCTGAGGAGCCGTAGTCGACATGTCTGTTCTGAACACGCCCCTGCACGAGCTCGACCCGGACGTGGCCGCCGCGGTCGACGCCGAGCTGAACCGCCAGCAGTCCACGCTCGAGATGATCGCCTCGGAGAACTTCGCTCCGCTCGCGGTCATGGAGGCGCAGGGCTCGGTCCTGACCAACAAGTACGCCGAGGGGTACCCGGGCCGCCGTTACTACGGCGGCTGTGAGCACGTCGACGTCGCCGAGCAGATCGCGATCGACCGGGTCAAGGAGCTGTTCGGCGCCGAGTACGCCAACGTGCAGCCGCACTCGGGCGCCTCAGCCAACCAGGCCGCCCTGTTCGCGCTGGCCCAGCCCGGCGACACGATCCTGGGCCTGGACCTGGCGCACGGCGGGCACCTGACCCACGGGATGCGGCTGAACTTCTCCGGCAAGCAGTTCAACGTGGTCGCCTACCACGTGGACGACGCCGGCCTGGTCGACATGGCCGAGGTCGAGCGGCTCGCCAAGGAGCACCGCCCGAAGGTGATCATCGCGGGCTGGTCGGCGTATCCGCGGCAGCTGGACTTCGCGGAGTTCCGCCGGATCGCCGACGAGGTCGAGGCGTACCTGTGGGTCGACATGGCGCACTTCGCCGGTCTGGTCGCGGCGGGGCTGCACCCGAACCCGGTCGAGTACGCGGACGTGGTGACCTCCACGACCCACAAGACGCTGGGCGGCCCGCGCGGCGGCATCATCCTGGCGAAGAAGGACTTCGCGAAGAAGCTGAACTCGTCCGTCTTCCCGGGCTTCCAGGGCGGTCCCCTGGAGCACGTGATCGCGGCGAAGGCGGTCTCCTTCAAGGTCGCCGCCTCGGAGGACTTCAAGGAGCGGCAGCGTCGTACGGTCGAGGGCGCGCGGATCCTCGCCGAGCGGCTGACGTCCGCCGACGCCCGGGAGGCCGGGGTCAACGTGCTCTCCGGCGGCACGGACGTGCACCTGATCCTGGTCGACCTGCGTGAGTCCGAGCTGGACGGGCAGCAGGCCGAGGACCGTCTCCACGAGGTCGGCATCACCGTCAACCGCAACGCGGTCCCGAACGACCCGCGTCCGCCGATGGTGACGTCGGGTCTGCGCATCGGTACGCCCGCCCTGGCGACGCGCGGCTTCTCGGCGGAGGACTTCGCCGAGGTCGCGGACGTCATCGCGGAGGCACTCAAGCCGTCGTACGACGTGGAGGGCCTGAAGAACCGGGTCAAGGCACTGGCGGACAAGCACCCGCTGTACCCCGGCCTGAACAAGTAAGTCCCCGGTGGGGCACTCGGCAAGGGTGCCTGGTGCCCCACCACCCCCGTATTGAGGAGTCACCCGTGGCCATCTCGGTCTTCGACCTGTTCTCGATCGGCATCGGCCCGTCCAGCTCCCACACGGTCGGCCCGATGCGCGCGGCGCGCATGTTCGCCCGCCGGCTGCGCAACGAGGGCCTGCTGGACTCCGTCGCCTCCGCACGCGCGGAGTTGTACGGCTCGCTGGGCGCCACCGGCCACGGCCACGGCACCCCGAAGGCGGTGCTGCTCGGCCTGGAGGGCGACTCGCCGCGCACGGTGGACGTGGAGACGGCGGACGAGCGGGTGGAGGAGATCAAGGCCTCCGGGCGCCTTCGCCTCCTCGGCGAACGCGAGATCCCGTTCTCCTTCGACGACGACATGGTCCTGCACCGCCGCAAGGCGCTGCCGTACCACGCGAACGGCATGACGCTGTGGGCGTACGACGCGTCGGGCGGCGAGCTGCTGTCCAAGACCTACTACTCGGTGGGCGGCGGGTTCGTCGTCGACGAGGACGCGGTCGGCGCGGACCGCATCAAGCTGGACGACACGGTCCTGAAGTACCCCTTCCGTACGGGCGACGAGCTGCTGCGCCTGACGAAGGAGACCGGTCTGTCGATCTCCTCGCTGATGCTGGAGAACGAGCGTGCCTGGCGCACCGAGGAGGAGATCCGCGCGGGTCTGCTGGAGATCTGGCGGGTGATGCGGGAGTGCGTCTCGCGCGGCATGTCCCGCGAGGGCATCCTGCCGGGCGGGCTGCGGGTACGCCGCCGGGCGGCCATGACGGCACGTCAACTCCGCGCGGAGGGTGATCCGTTGGCGCACTCCATGGAGTGGATCACGCTCTACGCGATGGCCGTGAACGAGGAGAACGCGGCCGGCGGCCGGGTGGTGACCGCCCCGACGAACGGCGCGGCCGGCATCATCCCGGCGGTCCTGCACTACTACATCAACTTCATCCCCGGTGCCGACGAGGACGGCGTCGTACGGTTCCTGCTGGCGGCCGGTGCCATCGGCATGCTGTTCAAGGAGAACGCCTCCATCTCCGGCGCCGAGGTCGGCTGCCAGGGCGAGGTCGGCTCGGCCTGCTCGATGGCGGCGGGCGCGCTGGCGGAGGTCCTCGGCGGATCCCCGGAACAGGTCGAGAACGCCGCCGAGATCGGCATGGAGCACAACCTCGGCCTCACCTGCGACCCCGTGGGCGGCCTCGTCCAGATCCCCTGCATCGAGCGCAACGGCATGGCCGCGGTGAAGGCGGTCACAGCCGCCCGCATGGCGATGCGCGGCGACGGCTCCCACAAGGTGTCCCTCGACAAGGTCATCAAGACCATGAAGGACACGGGCGCGGACATGTCCGTCAAGTACAAGGAGACGGCGCGGGGCGGGCTGGCGGTGAACATCATCGAGTGCTGAGCAGGGCAGACATCGTGTCACCGGGTCCGGTAGTGCCGCAGCGGCACCGGGTCCCACTCGACGACGTCCAGGACATCATCGGCGTACCCCTTGGCCTCAGGCGTCTGGGCGCCGAGAAACGCCCGGTAGACGAGCCAGAGCCCGTCGCGGACGGTCTCCACGCAGCGCCTGGAGAGTGTCCGCGACCGAGTCGCCGTCCACCTCGCCCGCGACGAACCCCAGAAGCAGCCTCAGGATCTCTCCTCCTGCAGCACGGCCATGCCGTCGGCCAGATACGTCATGACCACCGCGCAGACCGCGGGCGCCGGGGGGGCAGCAGAATGGACTGACGATCCTCGGCACTCCGTTTCCCTTCGTCGCGATCGCAGGAGCCCCTCACGCGCATCGTTCACTGTTGCGTGGGCCTGCATGGCGTAGCGAACAACCTCGTGCAGTACCGCTCTGCTGCCGGTTCCGCAGACCGTCGCCGTACTGCACGTTGCGCCCTCTGGCGCAGATAGCCCGGATGCCTCGCCAGATGATCTCTGACAAGGCATCCGCGTCAGGCGGTTCTCGCTTTAGCGAACGTAGGGAAGGTCCAATCCCGTCTCACCCAGAGCCGACTCATACGTCGACAGCATCGCCGAGACCGTCGACTGGATTTCCGCGAGTGAGCAACCTGCCTCTTCCAGATCTCCCGAACTCAGGTTTTCAGCCAGCTCCTCGACAACCTCCTGGAGGACCTTCAGCGAGTCTCCCTGCACGGCCAGGGCCGGATACCGGCGGCCCGCCAGACGGACCACCGCGTAGTTTCCCGAAACAGCCAGGACCGTGGCCGAGGTTTCCTGTTCGGTCATTGTTACCCCTGCGGATAGAAAGTGATGTAGGGCCTCGTAATGTCCAGCGGACCGGTGAAGATGTCCTGCTGGCGCCCGACGCCCACCGTAATGTCGGCCTTCGGCAGCGAGCTGGACACGGAGTGCTTGGTGCGACTGTTGATACCCGTGATCACGTAGTCCCAGTCGGACAAGGCGTGCACTCCATCCGGGTTCGACGCCGATTTCGAACCCAGTGTCCGGCTGCCGACAACCGATATCGGCTTACCGATACGGTTCGCGGCGTTCTGGATTCGAGCCCTTTCCGATCCCGTCAGATTCGCCAGGTCCGCGCCCGCTCCGACGGAGGGACCGCAGGGAGTCGAATTGTGCACGAGAACCGGGGTCGAGTCCGCCAGCACATAGTACGTGTGCAGGTCGGCGATGGTGAGGTTGTGCACCGTGGCCTGCTGGGTCCACCGCTGGACCGCGGTGATCCGTACATCGGTCCCCGTGGAGGTGCTGAGCTGTTCGCCGACGGCCAGGTCCGTGGCGTCGACCCATGCGCCGAGTTCCGGGACCCAGAACGGGTGTCCGTCAGTCGCGGTGATCGACGTGGTCGTCTTCTTGCCGTCGACCTCGATGGACAGGGTGATCCTGACCAGGTTCTTCAGGCCCTTGCCGGTGATCTCGGCGGTGACCGTCTTGACCGTGGTGCGGCCGGTCTTGGGGTCCGTGGCGAGAACCTTGTCGCCGGTCCTCACATCTTCGATGGGCTTGGTGGTGCCGTCGGCCATGAGGACTTCGGTACCGGGGACGAAGCTGTTGCAGGTTTTCAATTCGCTGCTACTGGCCCCGCCGAGGTATGCCAGCAGAGCGGTCGCGACGACGTCACGGATGACATTGCCGCGAGCGACGGCCGCCGCCTTCTCGTTGCACTCCTCGGCGTTGTAGACGCAGTAGGTGGCCGCGATCTCCTTGGCCTTGTCGACGTCCTTGCCGCCGTGCAGCACGTACAGGTAGGCCTGACGGCATCCCTCGCGCCCGAAGCAGGCGGAGCCCTCCGTGGACGACTCGTAGACCGGGTTGTACCAGAAGTCGTCCGTGAACTCCCCGTTCATCCGGGGGGACCAGTACTGGTCGGCCAGCTTGTCGATGTCCTTCGTAACCGGGGTATTGACTGACACCCAGTGCTTCTTCGCAGCCTGGGAGCGCCGGTGGACTTGGCCGGGTGTGTTGGTGGGAGTGCTGCCCGAGCCAGCGTAGTCGTGCATCGCCGCCTCGGCGCCGGCTTTGTCGCCTGGGGTGTGGTTGAGGCAGGAGGGGCAGTTGCGGGTTGGGCAGTCGGGGCCTGCGCACAGCCCGGAGGGGTCGCTGTAAGTGGTGGGGTTGTTTTTGGCGTAGGTGTAGCCGTGCATCTGCTGCGGGTCGCCGGCCGTGAAGACCGGGTCGACAGACAGGAAGCGGCCCGTCGCCGGGTCGTACTCGCGCGCACCGAGGTGGGTCAGGCCCGTAGCTGTGTCGGTGGTGCCGCCGACGAAGCCCTTGGTGCCGCCCCAGGTCTTCGGCTGGGTGCCGCGCAGCCCGCCGAAGGGCAGGGTGCGGCGCTGGGTCAGCGCCTGGCTCGTGGCGTTGACAGACAGCTGGGCAGTGCCGTGGTGGTCGGCCAGGGTGAAGGAGATGGTTCCGTCATTGGCCTGGACGGCCTGGTGGCCGCCGCCGAGGTCGAAGTAACGGGTGCCCTTGGCCGCGCTCGCGCCCTTGGCCAGCGTGATCTCCGTGGCCCCCAGGTAGAGCGTGGTCTCGGTCGGGGTGCGGCCGATCAGGCGGTTGCCGTCCGCGTCATACAGGTACTCCGTGACGTTGTCGCTGCCGCCCTCCACCGGCTGAGTGACCTTGGCCAGATGGCCCTCAGCGTCCCAGTCCAGGGTCTGGGAGGTGCCGTCGCCCAGCAGCCGGGTGTGGGTGTAACCCGCGACGTCATAGCCGAAGCTGTCGGTGGACTTGACCGTGCCGGTGGTGGTGTCCACCGAGCCCACCGTGTGCGGCCGGACCGCGCCCGGATTCGGATGGTGGTAGCTCCGCTTGGTGTCCGAGGCGCCGGTCGTGGTGGCGTGCCGGGTCTCACTGGTCCGGTTGCCGACCTTGTCGTAGGTGTAGGAGGACCAGTAGGGGGCCGGGCCGCCCGGCACGGCGGTGCTGGGTGTGGTGGCACAGCCGGTGGTCGACTGGGCCCAGGCCTCGGTCAGCCGGCCGAGGTAGTCGTAGCTGAAGCACTGGTTGTCGGTACCGGCGCGGGAGGTGTCGGAGACGGACAGGACGTTGCCCGCCTCGTCATAGGAGTAGGTGTTGAACTGGTCGACGCCGCTGATGTCCTGGCGGTCCACCCGTGAGGTGGCCAGCCGCTGGGTACCCCACTGGTAGGTGTTGGTCTCGAGCACTGCCTTGCCGCTGTTGGCGGCCATGGAGTACTGCAGCGGCTTGCCGGTGAGGCTGTAGGAGGAGCTCCCGATCAGGTTCTGCGGGCCGCTGAGCCCGATGGGCCGCAGCGTGCCGTCCTCGTAGGTGTAGGCCACGGTGTTGGCGGCCAGGTCACCAGCCTTGGGGTAACCGACGCCCTGCACCGTGCCCGAGGCGTTGTAGCTGGTCGTCGACACGTAGGTGCCGGCAAGCGCGCCTTCGGAGGAGGGGATCGTCACCTGGGTGCGCAGTGGCCGGTACAGCCGGTCGTAGGAGACGACGCTCGACTTGTACTCCTGAGTGCTCCCCTCCCGGCCCGGTGGGAACGGCCCAGCGCGATCATGGACTTCCAGGATCTGTTCCCCTTGAAGGGAATCTCGAAGATCCGGGCAAAAAGCCACGCACTGGACACCGAAACCGGCAGCGCGACGATCAGCGTGAACCCGAAGGTGGGCAGACCGGACGACACGAAATGCGGGGCCACTCGGCGAATCACCGCCACGACGATCGGCAGATGGATCAGGTAGAGGCTGTAGGAGAAACCACCGAGCCCTCGAATGGGCCGCGCGGTCAGGAGACGCACCAGAACGGCGGGACGGCCGGTGGCAACCGCGGCAATCAGCATCGTCATGGCGGGAGCGACGGCGAGATCCACCCAGAAGTAGTGACGCACCGTCCAGACAGACCGCTGGACGACGCCGAGAGCCAGAACAGGCACTGCGGCTAGAACGGCGAACCATCCCCAAGGCAGCGCTGCACTCTGTCCGACGCAACGACGACTCCCGCACCCACCATCCCGGCCACGAACACGGGAGCGAGATGCGGAGCCAGCCTGTTGTCACCCTCCACAGGAGACGCGTCAACCGCCATCAGTCCACGAGCGATCACCGGAAGAGCCACGCACACGACCAGGACCACTGCGCTCCACCGCCGCCGCACAAAGCAGAAGAGGGGAAGAGGAGATACAGTTCGGCTTCCACCCCGATCGACCAGAACGCGCCGTTTGGCGTCGGAGCGGTCAACACGTTGAACTCCCGGCCTTCACCGCGGCCTACGGCGCCAAGCCCGCGGCGGGCAAGTGGGCCCACCTCGTCGGTGTCCACGACGCAGGAGCCGGACGGCTGCTCCTGTACGTCAACGGCCGCCTGTCCGCCACCAAGGCCTACACCGGAACCGACTGGAACGCCGCCGGCCCTGTCCAGTTCGGCCGCCGCCTCTTCCAGGGCACGTACGGCGAATACGCCGACGGCCGCCTCAGCGACGTCCGCCTGTACTCGACGGCCCTCCCCCCGGCGGACGCGACCGCGATCGGCGGCAGCCCGGCCCTCACCCAGCTCGGCTGACCTCCGGAAAGCTCGGAAGCACTGAAAGCTCGGAAGCACTAGAAACGAAGGCAGCCAGAACGCCTCAGCCGGCTTCGCAGGCCCCGAATCCGGGGCCTGCCGGGACGTGAATGCTGAGCCAGTTGGTCCCGAGTCCCGACCAGCGAGGTGATGGGCTGCTCGGCTCAGAAGCCCTCGCCGAGGACCCGCTCGACCAGCTGGAGCTGGGGCTCGGTCAGTCCCGGGTCGGTGAACTCGACCGGGGGCTGGTCGTCCACGGTCAGCGTGTAGTGGTAGGCGTCGGGCACGCCCGTCCCGGCCGGGGGCCGGTTGTCCGGCTCGGCGAGGGCCTGATGCGCGAGCCGTTCCAGCACCGCCCCGTCGGGCCGGCCGGAGGTGTCCACGTCGGCCCGGCGGGGCATGCCGAGCAGGCCCCCGCTCCTGATCAGCCGGATGCGCATGGTGGGGGGGCTCACAGGACGCCGACGGCCCGCCACGCGTTTTCCACCGCGGCCAGCTCGCTCGCCGAGTTGTAGAGCCGCTTCGCGGTGTTCGTCGTGGCCTCCGCGAATTCCTTGAAGGTGCAGTTCTGGGAGAGCTGCCCGGAGGTCATCGTCTCGTACCAGATGCGTCCCGCCTTCTCCCAGGCGAAGCCGCCGATGGCGATCGCGGCCAGGTAGAAGGCATGGTTGGGGATGCCCGAGTTGTAGTGCACACCGCCGTTGTCGAGGCTGGTGTGGACGTAGTGGGTCATGTGCTTCGGCTGTGGGTCCTTGCCGTCCATCTTCGGGTCGTCGAACGCCGAACCCGGGTCCCTCATGGACCGCAGGGCCTGGCCGCGCACCGCCGGGGTGAACAGGCCCGCCCCGATCAGCCAGTCGGCCTGATCGGCGGTCTGGTGCCGGTCGTACTGCTTCACGAGCGAGCCGAAGACATCCGAGACCGACTCGTTGAGAGCGCCGGACTCGTTCTGGTAGACGAGGCCGGCGGTGTACTGCGTGACCCCGTGCGAGAGTTCGTGGGCGATGATGTCGTGGGAGAGGGTGAAGTCGTTGAAAACGAGACCGTCACCATCTCCGAAAATCATTTGGCTGCTGTCCCAGAGGGCGTTGTTGAACCGGCGACGATAGTGGACCGTCGCGTCCAGGGGCAGGTTGGCGTCGTCGATGGAGTGACGCCCGTAGACGTTCCGGAAGAACGTGAAGGTGAGACCGAGGCTGTCATAGGCGCGGTTGACAGTGCCGTCCAGGGTGGGCGGGTCGCCTTCTGCCCGGATCTGGTTGCCGGGCAACGCCATACTGTGGTTGGTGTCGTAGAGCGTCCGCGTCAGGACGAACTCCGTGGGCGCGGCGGGTGCCGCCAGGCTCGGCGTGTTGATCCGGTTCTGCCGGAAGTCGGCGCCGACGGCGAGCGTGTCCTGGGCGGCCTGGCGGACGTCGGGATGGTCCGCCTCGGACAGCTTTTCGAGGATGTACGGCGGGAGGATGCCGCAGACGGGGCGCATGGGTGTCCCTCCTTGGTAGAGGGCTGTTTCGAGGAGAGTCACGAGTCCCCTGCGCCGGGGACTCGGAGTGGGGGCCCGCGTGCTCACGCGGGCCGAACAAGTCCCGTGCTTCTTATTCTGCGCCAGTGGGCGGAGTTGCGCCACGGCGCCCGCGCGTGCGGGATCAGCCGTCCCGCTTGACCGCGAGGAAGCCGGCCGTCTGGCCGGCCGGGGCCAGGTCGGGACCGCTGCCGTGGTCCGCCGCGCGCAGCACGGTGCCGGCCAGGGTCTGCCGTTGGTTCACCCCCGCCGGCCAGTGCGGGAGGATGATGCCGTCGTACTCGTAGTGGAAGTCCGAGATGGACGTGTCCGGCTGTCCTTTGCCGGTCAGGGTGAAGTGCACGAGGGACCCGTTCGTGACCTTCCCGGTGATGTCCATCGCGAGGAAGTCGTCGGGTGCGTCGGAGAAGACCAGCGCCCCGCTGATCGCCCCGCCGGACTCCACCGACAACCTCAGCTCCAGCTGGGCGAACCGCAGCCGGTTGAAGTCGTCCACCGGCTCGGGACGGTTGAGGAAGCTTCGGTAGGTGTAGGTTCCGGCCAGGTCTGCTGTGTCCATTCCGGCCTCCGTGCCTCGTCAGGTGGTGGTGAGGGTGATGCTGCCGATGCGGGGACGCGACTCGGGCGGTGGCGTCGGGGCAGCCGCGCGGAAGGCTGCTTCCGCCTCGGCGCCGGGCGGCGGCGGGCCGAGCGGGGCCGGCGTCACGACGACGGGGGGAACGCCCTCGCCGTCCCACATGCCCAGCTGGCGCAGCTCGGTCAGGTGCTGGGTGATGTCGAACGTGAAGGTGAGCCCCTCACCACCGTGGTGGTGGGTGTTGGCTCCGACCGCGCCGAAGAAGTGGAGGTGGCCGATGAAGTACGGACCTTCCGGGTCGAGGTCCTCCTCGTGGTCCGGGCGGGCGCCGACGAAGACACGGTAGTTCGTCTGGGGCGGCGCGTCGGCGCGTACGTCGTCCACGGTGAGGATGGCGCGGGCCTCGGTGTCCGGCGAGGCCGCCTCCGGCAGAGCCCCGGCGCGGGCGTTGGGCTCTGGGGTCAGAGGGACGGTGAGGGTGTCCGGGCCCAGCTCGGTCGGACCCGTGGTCGACGCGACCTGCTCCGCCGGCGGATCGCCCCCGGCTGCCACCAGGGCTACCAGGCGCTCGGGCGGCTTCAGTCCGACTCCCTCCGCCACTGACTCGTAGACGTATCCGAGCGCCTCCTCGGACTGCAGTTCCTCGGAGGTGAAACCCACCTTGTCGCCCTGCGCGTTGCGGAAGGTGTGGGTGAATCCGAGCCAGTCCGGGTCCGTCGGGTTCGTGTGCCCGGAGTCGCTCGCGATCCAGGCGGCCCAGAGACGGTCGATGTTGGCGTGGTGAAGCCAGAAAATGGGGTCCCGGGGTGAGAAGAACTGGGACATCACCCCGCCCACGTAACCGTGGATGAGGTTGTGCGGCTGCATTTCCAGCAGACCGGACTGCCCGTTGCTGTGGAGCAGATGGCTGCCGGTGTACTCGCTGCCGAACTGGGGCACGCCGGTGAAGCGCGGTGCCTGCATGGCCTTGTGCGGGTTGACCTCGGTCCACCCGATGGGAGCTCCCAGGGCGGCACCCGGGCTGCGATCGGGCTCCGCCAGGTACAGCGGATTGTCGCCGTCGTCGTCGGGCCAGGTCGGGCTGCGGAACGCGCGCGGCAGGCGACGGCATTCCAGGGATTCCGGGCTGTCCGGGTCGCCGTTCGTCACCCGGGTGTAGTTCCAGTACGGCAGCGCCCAGTCGTCGGGTCCGTCCAGCTCGTTGCGAATGACGTCGCGCACGATCTCCTCGAAGCAGAGGATGTAGGCGCGGTGCCAGGGCAGGAAGAACCAGCCACCGTGCGGACAGTTGTTCCATTCCGGATTGGGGCCGGGGGTTTCCGCCTTCTCACCGTGGATGTTGGCCTGCCAGAGCCAGCTGGCCGGATTTGATTCCGGCCTGCTCTGCATCCTCCGTACCGCTCGGGCGTACCAGAGAAGCTGAGGGTCCCAGGGATCTGTCATTTTCGTCGTGTCACGACGCACTCGAGCCGCTTGGGCCATGGTTCTGCCCTTCCGGTGAGGTGATGGTGCTGCCGCGCGCCCCTCGGGGTGACGATGCGCGGCGCGAAGGCGCGGCGGTGGGTGACGGACATGCCGCGCGTACCCCGACTGGGGTAACCACATCCAGCATCGCATCGGGTGACGGACACGCAACTCAGTGGGCCGGGTCCCAGCGCAGGACCAGCACGGCGGCCGTGGTGACGACGGCAGCGGACCCGAGCGCCAGCAGCACGGGTGCCCCCGCCAGTTCTCCGGTCAGGTGTCGGCGCCGGGCCAGTGCCAGGGCCGTGGCCGCGTTCCGCAACAGCACGCCCGCGACCGCGCAGAGCAGCAGCACGTGCGTCCACCCCGGCAGGGGCCACCGCGGTGATCCAGCCGCCCACGAGCGGGCTCACGCAGACGGCGACCAGCCACGGCGTCAGGGCGCTTCGGCCGCGGGCGTCGAGGAGCGCCGTCAACGCGAGTCCCTCGCTGACGGAGTGGGTCAACGCCGCCACCACGGGAACCGAGGCCAGCAGGGCCACCGTCATGCCCTCGACCAGCCGGTGCAGCACGAGGGCGACGGCCGTCCCGGCACCCAGAAGCCGCCCTGTATCACCCCATCTGCGCAGGATGTGCCCGGTCGAGGCGAGGGCGAAGGCGGCGACGACGATCGGCACGATCCAGCCCGCCAGTCCCTCCTCCTCCGCCTCGTGCAGGGCGTGCGGCACCATGTCGGCACCGGCCACCGCCAGCAGCACTCCGGGCGCGGCGCCGAGCATCATCGTGGAGCGGTGCGACCACCGGCGCCCCAGCCAGGCGCCGACCAGCGTCCCCACCGCGATCAGGGTCAGCCCCAGATACTGGCCGAGGCTGAATTCCTCTCAGGCCAGCGCGAATCGATCCCCCTTCTCGGCGACCGCGGCAAACACCGTTGGCCCTTCATGAGCAGCGGGGAATGAGATCGGATGCTCATGACGCTTCCACAGCTCCCGCCCGGCCGCATGTGTCCGGGCCCGCTCCCTGGGCCGTCGGTGTGAAGGTGTCGCTCGTGATCAGTTCGCCGACCCACGCGACGGCGGGATCTCCCTCACCGAGTGCTGGGACAGCAGGCGGTCCGCGATCGTGCGGACCAGGTCGTCGTGCTGGTCGACCAGGTAGAAGTGGCCGCCGGGCAGCACGTCCAGGTGGAACCCTTCGGGGGCGACGGCGGACCAGTCGCACATCTCCGCTGCCGAGGTGGCCGGGTCCTGGTCTCCGATGTACGCGTACACGGGGCAGCCGACCGGGGCGGCGTCGCGGGGGCCGTAGGTGCCGACGATCGTGAAGTCGGCGCGGATCGCCGGCAGGACGATCTCCCGGAGATCCGGGTCGGTGAGCAGCGACTCATCGGTGCCGCCGAGCCGTCGGACCTCCTCGATCAGTGCTTCGTCGCCCTGGGTGTGCAGCTCGCGTGGGATCAGCCGGTGCGGGGGCTTGCGGCTCGACACATGGAGCGCCGCCGGGTCGACCCCCTGCCTGCGGTGCAGGCGCAGCGCCACCTCGTGGGCGAGTGACGCCCCCATGCTGTGCCCGAAGAGCGTCACCGGTACGTCGAGGAAGGGCAGGAGCGCCGCGGTCACCTGGTCGGCGAGCTCCTCCATGGTCTCGATGCAGGGGTCGGTCAGCCGATCGTGCCGGCCGGGGTAGCGTGCGACCAGTACCTCGGTGCGGCTGTCGAAGGCGCTGCCCCAGGAGTGGAAGAAGCTGGCCGAGCCGCCCGCGTGCGGCAGGACGAGCAGCCTGCGGCGCGGGCGTGCCGTCGCCGTGTACCGGCGGAACCACCTGTCGGTGCCGACGGCTGCTGAGGGTACGGTGCCGTGGGCGCCGACGCTCGTGCTCATCCTGTCATCCTCCGGGATGTCGTCCGTTGGGCGAGCGGGTGTCGGGCGATGGGCGCCACTCGAGGCAGGGCCATCGCCACATAGTCGTCCGTGGCCAGGGCCACCGACCGGTCGAGTCGGGCCGCGTTGAAGAAGATCTCGTCGTGGACGAGCATCTCCGGGTCGACCACCAGGTCGAGCTCGGGGTGGCGTGCGAAGGGCACCACCGAACCACTGACGCTGCCCGCCAGCCGCTCGGCCACGTCACGTGCCGCGAACGATGCCTCCGTTCCCGCGTACATGGCTCTGAGCTCGTCGAGGTCGACCTTGCGGTCGCCGGGCACGACAGCGAGGACGTACCGCCGGGAGCGGCGGCCGGTGGCGACGCGTACCACCAGGCACTTGGCCGCCTGCGCGAGGGCGTGGTCGCGCAGGATGCTCGCAGGCTCCGTGCGGCCCTCCGGGGCGTGGTCGATGAGGCGGAAGCGCGCCCGCCTGCGCTCCAGTTGGCCCATCAGCCATTCATAGGTGTTCATCCCGTCCGCTCCAGGCTCCAGCCACGGGTGGCGTCGACCGCGGCGGACGCGTCGTCGAGAACCGTCTGGGCCACCCGCCCGCCCAGTCCGACCGCGACCAGGGCCGCCTCCTCCGCTCCGGCGCCCCGGGCGATCCGCAGGGACTCGACGGGGGTCCCTGCCTGCCCGAGGACCTCACTGACCGCGCCGATCACTCCGGGTCCGTCGGGGGCGAGGAAGAAGGCCAGGTCACCGTCGAGCGCGACATCGACCTCGTAGCCGCAGATCTCCACGAGTCGTGCGCCGGAGCGGAGCCCGGACAGGGTGCCGGTCACCGAGACCGGTTCACCGGACGGCAGTGTCCCGTCGACCCGCACCACACTGCGGTGGACGGGGCTGTCGGGGCCGGAGTGCACTTCGATGCCCAGGCCGCGCTCCTGGGCGATCAGCGGGGCGTTGACGTAGCTGACGCCGCCGTCGACGACCTGTCCCAACACGCCCTTGAGGGTGGCCAGTTCGAGGGCCACGACGTCATGGCGCGCGATCTCTCCGGACACGGTCACCCGCAACTGCCCGGACAGTCCCCCGGCGGTCGCCGTGAACAGCCGGCCGAGGCGCTCGGCCAGGGGCAGCCACGGGTCGAGCTCGGCGTCGACCTCGCCCATCCGCACGTTGACCGCCTCCGGTACGAACCGCCCGGACAGCGCCTCGCGGACCGACCCGGCGACCGATACGCCGGCCCGCTCCTGTGCCTCGGCGGTGCTCGCGCCCAGATGGGGGGTGACGACCACGTTGTCGAGCTCGAACAGCGGGGAGCCGGTGCAGGGTTCGGTGGCGAACACGTCGATGGCCGCGCCCGCGACCCGGCCCTCCTTCAGCGCCGCGTACAGCTCCGCCTCGTCGACGATCCCGCCCCGGGACGCGTTGACGATCCGTACGCCGGGCTTGACCCGGTGCAGCGCGTCGAAGCCGATCAGGCCGGCGGTCTCCGGAGTCCTCGGCAGATGGACGGTCAGGAAGTCGGCCTCGTCGAGGAGGGTGTCGAGCGCGACCGCCCGTACCCCCGTCCGCTCGGCGTATCCGGCCTGGACGTACGGGTCGTACGCGAGCAGTTTCATCCCGAAGGCCGCCATGCGGCGGGCCACCAGGGAGCCGATCCGGCCCAGCCCGATGATGCCGAGTGTCTTGTCGGCCAGTTCGACGCCGGTGAACCGGCTGCGCTGCCAGTGGCCGGCTTTGAGCGCCGCGTCGGCCTGCGGGACGTTCCTGGCCACCGCGAGCAGCAGCCCGACGGTGTGCTCGGCCGCGCTGACGATGTTGGAGGTGGGGGCGTTGACCACCATGACACCGGCCCGGGAGGCGGCGGTCACGTCCACGTTGTCCAGGCCGACCCCGGCCCGGCCGATCACCTTGAGCCGGGGGGCCGCCTCGATGGCTTCCGCGTCCATGCGGGTGGCGCTGCGTACGAGTACCGCGTCGGCCCCGGGCAGCGCGCCGAGGAGCGCGGCGCGGTCGGCGCCCGCACAGTGCCGGACCTCGAAGTCCGGTCCCAGGGCGTCGACGGTGGCGGGAGAGAGTTCCTCGGCGATCAGTACGACTGGCTTGTCCACGACGCGATTCCTTGTCTCGTGAGGGCTGCGTGAGGGGCTGGAGGTCGGGCGTGGCCGGCTCAGCCGACGCTCGTGACCAGTTGGGGCAGTTCGGCCGAGGCCTCCGGGACCGCCGTGTCCCAGGTGTGCGGGGCGCCGAAGTGCCGCTCCACCCACTCGGGGTCGTACACCGTGTCGAGATAGCGGTCGCCCTGGTCCGGGGAGAGCGCGACCGCTGTGAGCCGTTCTCCCCGGGGGCGTCCGGCCAGCCAGCGCAGCGCGCCGCTGACGACGGTGCCGGTGGAGCCGCCGAACAGGAAGCCCCGCTGGGCCAGGGCGTGGCAGCTCTCCAGGGTGTCCCTCTCGGGCACCATCACGACCTCGTCGACGAGCCCCTCGTCGAGCAGCTGGGGTCGTACGCCCGCGCCCAGGCCGGGGATGTGCCGGGTGCGGGCGGGGCCGCCGAAGGTCACGGAGCCCACGCTGTCCACGGCCACGATCCGCACGGGCCGCCGCTGCTCCTTGAAGTAGCGGGCGCAGCCCATCAGGCTGCCGGTGGTTCCCGCGCCGACGAAGAGCACGTCCAGCTCGGGGAACTGGGCGGCGACGGCGGGGCCGGTGGAGCGGTAGTGGGCCAGCCAGTTGTGCGGGTTCACGTACTGGTTGAGCCAGACGTAGTTGGGGTCGAAGTCGACCAGCCGCTGCACGTAGTCGATCCGGGCGCCCAGCAGACCGCGCTCCTTGTCGGGACGCGAGATGACCAGGACCCGGGCCCCGAAGGACTCCATGAGCCGACGGCTCGCCGGATTGCAGCGCGAGTCGGTGACGCAGACGAAGCCGTATCCCCGGTGGGCGGCGATCATGCTGAGCGCCACACCGAGATTGCCGGACGAGGACTCCACGAGCACATCGCCCGGGGTCAGGTTGCCGTCACGCTCGGCGGCGAGCACCATTTCCAGGGCCGCCTTGAGTTTGACGGAGCCCGCGAGGTTGATCCCCTCGTACTTGAGGAAGAGGGGGACGTCGAAGACAGGCTCCAGATCCACGAAGACGTCGTCGACGTTGATCTCGTACGGGGCGGATATGACCGTCACTTCATCACCTTCGTTCGGGTGCCGCCTCGGCGCTGTCGCGGCCGTAGCGGTCGAGCTCGTGGAAGAAGCCGTCGACGACGCCGAGTCGGCCCGTGTCGCGCAGTTGGTCGTGGACGTAGCGGCCGAGGGCGATGTCCAGGACTCCGAGGCCGAAGGGAGAGAAGACGACGGGGCGGTCCTCGGGGAGTTCGACCCGGCCCTCGAGCACGTCGAAGAGGGTGCCGTCGATGAAGTCGCGGCTGCCGGTGAGCTGCTCGGTGAGATGGGGTGAGGTGTCCGCCTTGAGGCAGTGCTCGACGTCGTCGAGGATGTTGGCGGACGCGAGCAGGATCTCCGGCGCGAGGTCCCGCAGGGACACGTTGAGGACCAGCGGATTGTGGGCGAACCAGGCCGGATCGTGGACATGCGGGCTGCCCGCGACGGTGGCGAGGACCACCAGGTCGCTCTCCCGGATCAGCTCCTCGGAGCTGTCGTGCACCACGACGGTGCGGTCGCCGGGACGGCCTCCGAGATACTCGGCGAACGCCGTGGCGTGCTCCTGGGACAGGTCGTGCACACCGACCGCGTCGAAGGTCCAGCCGGTGGCCTCCAGGTAGTGGTGGATGTAGCGGGCGATGAGGCCGGTGCCGATGAAGCCGATGCGGCGGGGGCGCTCGCCCCTGCTGAGGCGGTCGGCGGCAAGGGCGGCCGACGCGGCGGTCCTGGAGGCGCTGATGATGGAACTCTCGAGGCAGGCGAACGGATAGCCCGTCTCGTGGTCGTTGAGGATGAGGACCGCGGAGGCTCGCGGAATGCCGGCCGCGACGTTCTCGGGGAAGCTGGAGATCCACTTCAGGCCGTCGGTGGGGTGGGCGCCGCCGACCGAGGCGGGCAGCGCGATGATCCTGGAACTCGGGCGGTCGGGGAAGCGCAGGAAGTACGACGGCGGGTTGACCGAGTCGCCCCGGCCGTGCGTCCGGTAGATGTCTTCGACCAGGTTCACGACCTGCTTCTCGCTGCCGGTGAGAACCTGTGCCACCTGCGCGCCGGTGATGACGGCGAAGGGCGGCACGAGCGGCTGGCGGGACATGGTTGCTCCGTCCATGGGCTTGGGGGGAGGGACTGGTCAGGGGTGGGTGGGAACGGTGACCGGGTCGCCGAGGACGACCGCGATCCGCCGGTCTCCCTCGTAGGGCTCCCGGCTGTGTGCCATCCGGAGGTTGTCCACGATCAGCAGGTCGCCGGACCGCCACGGCTCGCGCAGGGTGTGCTTCTCGTACACCGCGTTGATCGTGAGCACCGTTTCCTCGTCGAGGGCGGCGCCGCTGCCATAGCGGCTGTTGAAGGGCAGCCCGGTCTCGCCGAACTCGAACTTCAGGTACTCCCGGACGACGGGGTCCAGGGTCCATTCGTTGAGGAAGGCGATCTGGTTGAACCAGCCGCGCCGGCCGGTGACCGGGTGGGTGAGTACGGCGGCGGCGCGCTGCCGGGTGCGCAGATCGCCGTTGGGCTCCCAGCGGCACTGGATGGCGCGGGCCGCGCAGTAGGCCTCGATGGCCGCGCGGTCGGTGGTGCCGAAGGCGTCGGCGAGGCCGACGCCCACGGTGTTGGTGTAGTTGCGGTCGACGAGCCAGCCCTCGGACTCGAAGCGAGCGACCAGGTCGGCGGGGAGGGCCCGCAGCACCTCGGAGGAGTCGGAGACACCGGTGATCCCGCCCGACGCGGGTGCGGTGAGGCACGCGAAGAGCAGCGTGCCGGGCACCTCGCGGGCGTAACTCAGCTCGTGGTGCATGCACATGGGCTGGTCGACGGGCCACTCCGAGGAGGAGTGGACGCCGTCCGCGAGCCGCCTGCGCGGCGCGAAGCCCTCGCGTTCGGTCATCACCTGGTGCAGGAGCTCGCGGCCGACCCGGGCGACGGTGTCCGCGTCCCGCAGGCCGAGGCCTCGTACGAGCAGCGCGCCGTGCTCCGCGACGGTGGCCCGCACACGGCCGACGTGCTCCGCGGCCCATGCAGCCGGGTCGTCGGGGGCGGGGCCGTCGAGGGTGAGCACGGCGGGCCGGCCCTCGGTCCTGATCACCTCGAACGGGGTGGCGTCCCACGCGGTGCGGGGCGCCGTGACAGGGGCCTCGGCGGGCGCCGCGGACGCGGTGGTGTTGCCCGGGTCCCCGGGAGCGGTGCCGCCCTCGGCGTGGCCCCGCGGATCGTCGAGGAACGCGGCGAGTGCGTCGAGCCTCGGGCGCAGCACCACGTCGCGCAGGGTGAAGGCACGTTCCATCCGTACGACGAGCCGCACCGCGGAGAGGGACGTGCCGCCCAGGTCGAAGAAGTCGGCGGTGCGGCCGACCCGTTCGAGCGGCAGTTTCAGGACGGCGGCCCAGGCCTCGGCGAGCCGCCGCTCGGTGTCGGTGCGGGGAGCCTCGTGCTCCTCGGTGCCCTCCTGCTCGGCGAGTTCGGCGGCGAGCGCGCGCAGGGCACGCTTGTCCGTCTTGCCGTTGGGGGTGAGGGGCAGCGTGTCGAGGCGTTCGATCCGGTCCGGAACCATGTACGCGGGCAGGGCCTGCCTCAGGCGATCGCGCAGGACGTCGGTCGGTTCGGGCGAGCCGGTCTGGAAGGCGACCAGATGGCGTCCCCGGTCGGGGGACTCGACGACGACCACGGCGCCGTCGCGGACCCCGGGCAGCCGCAGCAACTGGTTCTCGATCTCACCGATCTCGATCCGGAAGCCGCGGATCTTGATCTGGGCGTCGCGACGGCCCAGGAACTCCAGGGAGCCGCCGGGCAGCCGGCGTCCGAAGTCACCCGAGCGGTAGAGCCGTTGTCCCGGCCGGTGCGGGTCGTCGACGAAGGCCTGTGCGGTGCGCTCGGGGTCGTTGACGTATCCGCGTCCCACGCAGACGCCGGAGAAGACGATCTCGCCGGGAGCACCGAGCGGCACCGGCCTCAGGTGCTCGTCGACGACGTAAACGGAGACATTGGCGACCGCGCGCCCCAGCGGGACCGAGTCCCACACCGGGACCGCGGTCATGACCTCGTGGTTGGTGTCGTCCGAGGTCTCCGTCAGGCCGTAGGCGTTCATCAGGGCGATGTGCGGGAAGCGCGCGAACCAGCGGACGGTGAGCTCCTTCTTGAGCGCCTCACCGGTGACCGAGACACAGCGCAGGGCCGGCAGCTCCCGGGGGCTCTCCTCCAGGCGGCTGAGCACCACCTCCAGGTAGGAGGGGACGGCCTGGAGCACGGAGACCTCGCCGCGCTCGACGGTGTCGAGGTAGCGGTCGACGTCGAGGATCGCCTCCTGTTCGACGATCAGCGTGCGCCCGCCCACGATCAGGGCCGCGACCAGCTGCCACAGGGAGATGTCGAAGGACTGCGGCGCGGTCTGGGCGACCACCTGGCCCTCGCCGATCCCCTGGTCGTCGATCTTGGCGTACAGGTGGTTGAGGAACCCGGCGTGCTCGCACATCGCGCCCTTGGGCTCACCGGTGGAGCCGGAGGTGAAGTACAGGTAGGCGAGCTGGTCGGGGGCGACGGGCACACGCGGATCGTTACCGGGGTGCCCTTCGGCGTACGCGGCACCGACCTTGAGGAGCTCCACACCGGAGGGCGCGGCCCGCTCCAGATGGCCGGGGCCGCCGTCCTCGGTGAGCACCAGGCGGCAGCCGCTGCGGACCAGGGTGCGGGCCATGCGGTCCGCGGGGGCGTGCGGCTCGATGGGCAGGTAGGCGGCGCCGGCCTTGAGGATGCCGATGACCGAGGCGAGCCAGTCCGGGTTGCGCTCGGTGACGACGGCCACCACGGCCTCGGCTCCCAGGGTCCGGGCGAGGAGCGCGTGGGCGATCCGGTTGGCCCGGGTGTTGAGTTCCTCGTACGTCCAGGTGCGAGCGCCGTGCACGACGGCGATGTCCGCGGGCCGTCGGGCGGCCTGCTCCTCGAACAGCTCGTGGAAGCGCCGGTCCGGCAACGGCCGGTGCGGTCCGCACAGTCCGGTGATCTGGTGGTGGTACTCGGCGGCGGACAGCAGGCTCTTGCCGCGGGCCGGCGCGTCCGGCTCCCCGGTCAGCTGTTCGAGAGCCGCCAGGTAGTACCCGGCGATCCGGTCGGCCGCGTCGGCGTCCAGCACGTCGGTGCGGTGACCGATCAGCAGGGCGGGTCCCTTCGGACCGTACCGCAGCGTGGTGGTGAGGACGGTCTCCGGGTGTGGCTCGGCGAGGTCGCCCGCGGTGTGTGCGAGGTCCAGTACGGTCTCGTGGGCGACCTCGGCGGGTGCGGTGGTGGCCCGTCCGGCGGCGGCCAACAGGTCGCGCCAGGTCTCGTCGTCGAGTGCGAGTGCCACGGGCCGGGCCCCGGCGCTGCCGGGTGCGAGGTAGCCGCTCACCACCGCGCGTTCACCGCTGAGCGCGGTGAGGACGGCGGTGTGGGCGGCGAGCAGCACCGCCTCCCAGCCCGTGCCCGAGCGCCGGGCCAGCAGCCGGGCCCGGGCGGCGAGGCGGAGCGGAAGCGGGCGGATCAGCTCCGCCCGTCCGATGCGTGGTGACTGCCCTGCGGGAGGCGGGGGTACCCAGCGCGGGACGGTCCGCTGGGGTGTTCCGTTGGTCGTCATCGCTGTCTCCTGTCAGGCCGGGTGGCTGCTGTCCGAGGCGGCGGTGAACGGGGGCGCGTCGAACGGGGCATCACTGACGCCGTCCCACGCCTCGCCGCGCACGGCGGCGACGAACGCCCCGACCCGCTCGGCACCCCAGAACGCCTCGCGGCCGTGCATGAAGAACGGGACCCCGAAGGCGTCGTCGTGATAGGCCGCGATCAGGCACTCCGCGCCCTTGATCCGCAGATCCGGGTCGTCGACCGAGTCGGCGATCGCCGGGTCGAGGCCGAGCTCGCCCGCGATGCCGACGATGGTCTCGCGCTGCGCGAGGTCCAGGCCCTGGTTCCAGCGGGCACGGTAGGCACGGTCGACGAACTGCCGGCCCAGGCCCTGCTCCTCGGCCGCGAGGTAGGCGAGGTGGGAGACCTCCCAGTGCGGAGCACGGTCGACCGGCCAGGTCACCTGCCAGCCGCGGGCATGCGCCCAGCGGCGCGCGTCCCGCAGGATGTAGAAGTTCTTGGTGCGGTGCATGGGCATCACCGGCAGGGTGACGCCGGCGTCCTCGATCAGCCGGGTGGACTCGTCGTCCGGCTCCCAGTAGGGGATCCACTCGATCCGGTCGAGTACGTCCGGGTATTTCTCACTGAGGTCGCGGTAGGCGAACCACGAGTACGGGCTGCGCAGCGAGAAGTACCACCTGGGATGCTTCTTCCTGCGGTGGGCGGTGCTCACAGGGCGATCCCCCCGTCGATCTGGAACACGGATCCGGTGACGTAGCTCGCGCGCTCGGAGGCGAGGAAGGCGACGAGTTCGGCGACCTCGTCGGGGGTGCCCATCCGGCCGAGCGCGACGGCGGCGAGTGCCTCGTCGCGGACCCGCTCGGCGACGGCGGCCACCATGTCGGTGTCGACGAAGCCGGGGGCCACCGTGTTGACACGGATGCCGTAGCGGCCGACCTCCTTGGCGAGGGAGCGCGAGAAGCCGATGATCCCGGCCTTGGAGGCGGCGTAGTTCGTCTGGGTGGCGTTGCCGTGGACCCCCGCCACCGAGGAGATGTTGACGATGCTGCCGCGACGGCGCTTCATCATGGCGAAGGTGACCGCCCGGCAGACGTGGAAGACACCGTCGAGGTTGGTGGACAGGACGGACGTCCACTCGTCGTCGGACATCATCACCAGCGCCTTGTCGCGGGTGATGCCGGCCGAGGTGATGGCGGTCTCGACGGGGCCGAGGTCCTTCTCGGTCGCGTTGACCCAGTCGCGCACCGCGGCCGCGTCGCTCACGTCCACGCGGTGGTGCAGCACACGGGCGCCGAGCGCCTCGGCCTCCTTGGCGAGGATCTGCGCGGCCTCCGCCTGCGAGTGGAAGCAGAAGCTGATGTCGTAGCCGTCCGCCGCGAGCTTGAGCACGGCGGCCCGGCCGATGCCCCGGGAACCCCCGCTGATCAGGGCCACGGGCCTGGTGTCGGTCATCGGATGGCCTCTCTTCCGGGTGATGCGGACGGTGATGCGGACGGTGGGGTCGGGCCGGCGGTGTCGTCGGGGCGGAGCCGGTCCGCCGGGCGGAAGGCCATCACCATCCGGGTCACGGTCATCACGGTCTCTTCGCCGCGATGGCTGCTGCCCTCGAAGACCACCGAGTCGGTGAGGGCCCGGGAGATGCGGACCCGGTGCTCGATCAGGTCGCCGGGGAGTACGGGCAGGTGGAACGCGGCGTCGGCCACCGAGCCGAACAGCATCACCTGGCCCGGTGTGGGAGCCTCCGCGATCGCCGAGGCGAGGAGTCCCGCCGACTGGCCCCAGGACTCGACGAGCAGGGACGGCGGGTAGTCGAGCGCGGTGTCGGGTGAGATCCCCGCGTACCAGGGCTCGTTGAGGGTGATCGCCTTGACTGTGCGGATGCGCTCACCGGGGACGAGCTCGGTCACCCGGTCCACGAGCAGCATCGGATAGCGGTGCGGCAGCAGGTCGGTGACCCGGGGCAGGACCGGCGCGGGTGCGGTCATCGCGCACCTCCCGCGGGGGCGTAGCGCAGCCGTACGGTGGCGGCCCTGCCCCGCTCGGTGGCGGCGGTGGCGTCGCAGCGCAGACCGGTCCCGGTGCGGCGCCACTTGAGCGTCAGACGGAGGGTGTCCCCGGGGTAGACGGCTCCGGCGAACCGCGCCGACTCCACGGCGGCGAGCTCGGTGGGGTCCGGAGCGGCGTCCCCGTCGGTGGCCGCGCGCTGCACACACTCCAGCACGCAGACCCCGGGGAAGATCGGGAAGTCGGGGTAGTGGCCGGCGAACACCGGCTCGCTGTGACGGATGTCGGCACGGGCGGCGGCCGTCAGGCCCTCCTCGGTGCGGGCCTCCACCCGTACCTCGGCGGCGACGGGACTCACGTGGACACGCGGCGCGGCGGTCATCGGCGATCCAGCAGCTTCAGCACCGCGCAGGCGAGGGAGCCGTCGCGATCGGCGGAGGTCACCAGGGCGACCCGCTCGGCCGTCGAGGGCGTACCGGCGGCGGTGGCCAGGACCATGGCGATCTGGAACGAGCCGGAGGCGGCGGAGACGTCACCGAGCCGGCCGACCGCCGGCACCCGCTCCAGTGCCTCGGTGCCGCAGATCTCGCCGAGGACCTCGCGCTCCAGGTGGCCGAGGAGGCCCGGCGCGTCCGACGGGCTGGCCGCCCACACGTCGTCGCCGGTCACCCCGGCGGCCTCCAGGGCGGAGCGTACGCAGGCCTCCAGGGCCGGGCGCGCCCGGTTGCCGGTGGCCACCCGGGTGCGGACCGCGAGCACCTCGGCGAGCGCGGGGCGTTCGGGGGTGACCGCGGCGGCGGGCTGGACCAGGAGCACGGTCGCGCCCTCGCCGAGCGCGACCCCGGGGGCCTCGGGGCCCCTGCTGTGCCGTTCCAGCCAGTAGCGGGCGGCCGAGTACTCCTCGGCGGCGGCGCACAGCACGGTGTCCGCGCGGCCCGAGGCCAGCAGCCGTGTCGCGTAGTTGAGGGAGAGCAGGCCGGCCGCGCGGCCGCCGGCGAGTGTGGTGTTGGGGCCCTTGATGCCGTACCAGATGGCGCACTGGCCGGCCGCGCAGTTCATGACGGCGTTGGGCATCACGGCCGGGTCGACGTCGTAGGGCCGGGCGCCCTCGAGCGAGCTGCGGGTGAAGTCCATCATGCTGGCGGCGCTGCCCGTGGTGGTGGCGAGCACCAGGGCGGCGCGTTCGCCGGTCTCCGACTCCCGTACCGATCCGGGCTGGTCGAGCAGGGAGCCCACGGCGGCCACGGCGAGGCCGGTGACCCGGTCCATGGAGCGGGTGCCCTTCTTGCCGAGCACCTCGCGGGTCTCGAAGCCGGGGACCAGGTGGGCCCGGGAGGCGGGCACCTTCCAGCGTGCGGTGTCGACCGGCGCGACCGTGGGCCGCTGGGTGCGCAGGCCCTCGGCGAGGGCCTCGGCGCCGATGCCGTGCGGGGACACCGCCGACCAGCCGGTGATCACCGGCCGGGCGGTCACCGCGGTACTCATGCCGCCGCCTTGCGGGGCGTGGTGAGGGCGGTGACGGTGGACTCGTCGAACTCGGCCATCTCCCACTGGTTGGGCTCCACTTCGTGGAGGTAGCCGTGGGTGATGGTGCCGGTGGCGGTCTTCACCAGCTGCCCGTCGCGCAGGACGTAGCAGTCCATGCGGGTCGTGTAGAGCAGGGTCTTGAAGACGTTCTCGACGGTGTAGACGGTGTAGAGCTCCTCCTCCATGACGGTCTCGTCGAGGAGTTCGATGCGGGACTGGGTGACGACGGGAATCCAGCCGCGGGTGTCGAGGACCTCCTTGATGGCCAGGCCCCGGTCGGCGAGGAAGAGGTCCTCCACCTCTTCCATCACCCGCAGGAATCCGGACATCTGGACGCGCTCGTTGAAGTGGCAGTAGAAGTAGCCCATCCGCCAGCGCCAGCCGAACGCGTTGGTCTCACCGATGAGTTCGGTCAGGACCGGGTCGGCGGTGGTGCCGCGGCCCGCGGTGAACTCGCCGTACGGCCGCGGGGTGGCGGCGATCTCCACGCGGTCCCCGGTGCCCAGGCGGGCGGTGGTGAACCGTTCGAGGCCGGCCGGCCAGGGCTCCTCGGCCTTGATGTGGTCGTCGACGCGCAGCGCCACCAGGATCGTGGAGCCCGCGCACTTGACCCGCTTGCCGTCGCGCTCGACGAACAGGTCGACCTTGAAGCGGAGCCGGTCCGCGCCGTCCTTGGTGGCCGGGGTGACCACCGCCTCCACCTCGTCGTCCACGGCGAGCAGAGCGCCGAGCCGGGAGTGGATGTCGACCACGTCGAACCCGAGCCCGTAGCGGCGGTAGAGGTCGCCGACGGGCAGCCCCGCCTCCCTGAAGTGGTTCAGGACCGCTGCCTCGGCAACGTAGTTGATGTGCTTGAAGCCGATGGCGAAGCTGATGTTGTTGCCTTCGAAGAGGGGGCGCAGCCGCCCCGTCGTCGGGGTCTCCAGCAGCGCCGTGACAGCAGGATGGGGCGTCGGGCCCATCACGGACTCCTTCGTGTCGGGACGTGTCGGGTCGGGTCGGACGGAACCGGCGTGCCGGGGTCAGGCGCCCGCCAGGGGCCGGGCGCGGTCCGGGATCTGCTCGAGGAAGGTGTGTACGGTGCCGGTGAACCAGGCGGGGCGTTCGAGCATCGGGAAGTGACCGCAGCCGGGCACGGTCAGCGCCTGACCCGCGGGCAGCCGGGCCGCGAGGTGGCGGGCCTGCTCCGCGGGCGCGGACCGGTCGGCCGCGCAGCCGATCACCAGGGCGGGGGTCTCGACGAGGTCCACCCGGAACAGCGGGGTGCGCAGATAGGTGTCGAAGAACCGGAGCCAGCCGTAGGGGCCGATCCACTCGGTCATGCGCCGGGCCATGTCCGCGAGGCGTTCCTCCTCGATGGGGTGGCCGGACGTCCGCAGCCTGATGGACTCGGCCATGGTGCGCGGGAAGTCGTCCAGGATCGGGGCGATCATGTTCCAGTGGAAGGCGTCCGCGTCGCTCCGGTAGAAGGGGTTGACGAGGACGACGGCCGGTACGTCCAGCGGGTCGGCGGCGGCCGCCCGGCGGCTGAGCAGTTCGAGGAGCACCACCGAGCTGAACGAGTGGGCGACCACCACACCGGGGCCTCCGGGGACCGCGTCGAGCACGTCCTGGAGCCGGGCCGCCGAGTCCGTCTCGTGGCGCCAGTCGGCGATTCCGCCGCTGTGCCAGGGCAGTCGGGGCGCGTGGACCTCGAGATCCGCCGGCCAGTGCCCGTCGAGCGCCGACCAGATGGCCTCGTTGTTGGCGAGCCCGTGGAGCAGTACGACGTTCGTCATGGGGTGCGCTCCGGGGGGAGCAGGACCGCTCCGGCCGTGCCGGCCAGGGCGTAGGCCGGACCCTCGTACCCCTGTGCGAACCAGCCGGCCGCGGCGGCGCACTGCGCGACGCCGAGGGCACCGGAGAGTTCGCCCCAGCCGGTGAGCGCGATCCGTCGTGCGTGCGCCGGCACGACGTGGTCCTCGGCGCTGAGCCAGAGCTCGCCGCCGGGTGCGTGCCAGGTCAGCTCGTCGGCGGTGTCGGCGGACCGGGCGGTGCGCAGCACCGGACCGAGCAGTGCCCTGGCACGGGTGGTGGTGCGGCTGAGGACCACGGCGGCGCCGCCGTCGGCCACCGGTCCGTCGACGAGCCGGCGGGTCACCTCGTTGTCCGGTTCGACCCCGGTGACCAGGATGTGGTCGGCACGGCCGCTGCGAAGCATCAGGGCGGCCCAGCGGATGGCGTCCAGACCGGAGGAACGCCCGTTGCACACCGTCAGGTTGGGGCCTCGCAAGCCGTACCGGATCGCCGTCTCGGAGGCGATGATGTTGCTGGAGGCGTTGGGGGTGTCCATCGGGCTGAGGGCGCCGGTGGACTCCTTGGCTATGGTCTCCACCGCTCGGCACACGGTGTCCGCGTTGCCGAGGTTGGAGCTGACCACGGTGCCCAACCGGTCCGCGGGTACGGTCGGTTCGCCGTCCTGGAGGAGCCCGGCGTCGGTGAGCGCCGCGTGGGCGAGGTGCAGTCCCAGCTGGGTGGCGCGGTCCTTGAAGCGCAGGCCCTTCCTGCCGATCAGGGCCGTGGGGTCGACCGGTTCCGCTGCGGGGGGTGCGGGGCGCAGCAGCGCGTGTGCGTCGGCGGCGCCGGGCAGGGCCACGGCGGTCCCGATGACGGCGAGGGTGGCGAGGGTCATGCGGCGCCTCCCACGACGGCGACGGCGTTGACGCCGCCGAATCCGAAGCTGTTGACCTGGGCCAGCCGCAGCGGCGCGACCAGGGGTTCGCCGGCCACCAGCCGCAGCTCCGCGCCCTCGGGCAGGGGGTCGGTCAGGCCCGCGATGGGCGGGACCACGCCGCTCTCCAGCGAGCGCAGGGCCACGATCAGACCGAGCAGGCCGGCCGAGCCGGAGGTGTGTCCGGTCAGCGACTTGATGCCGGTGAGGGCGGGGCCGTGGCCGCCGAAGATCTGGGCGGTCACGGTGGCTTCCGTGCGGTCGTTGAGCGGCGTGCCGGTGGCGTGGAGCATCACCAGGTCGATCTCGGCGGGGGTGACGTCGGCCTGTTCGTGTGCCAGGCGGACGGCGCCCTCGACGCCGGCCGCGTCCGGGGCGGTCTGGTGGTGGGCGTCGCAGTTGACGGCCACCGAGCGCAGTCGGCCACGGGGGCGTCGGCCCGGGGTGGCGGAACGGCTCAGGACGACGGCGGCCGCGCCCTCACCGAGGATCGTGCCCTGGCGGTCCTGGTCGAAGGGGCGTACCGAGGGCGGCGGATCGAACTGGACCCGGTCGGCCTGCCCGAACATGCTCTCCGTCACCACGTCGCAGCCGGCCACGACGACCGTCTCCGCCTCCCCGAGTTCCAGCAGGTCCCAGGCGAGCGCGAGTGCGTACAGGGAGGCCGAGCAGGCGCCCGCGAAGGTGTGGGTGTCGACGGCGCCGAAGCGGCGCCTCAGTGCGTTCTCGAAGTGCAGTCCGTCGGCGTCGAAGGGGATACCGTCGCGCCACCACAGTTCGAGGGAGCGGAGTTCGCGCAGACCGGTGCCGACGAGCACCGGGATTCCCGCGAGGTCCTCGGGCAGTCCCGCGTCCTCGGCCGCCTGCCGGATCGCTTCGACGAGGAAGCGGGTGGCACGGCCCGGCTCGTCGATGCCGTCGGTCTGCCGGTCGTCGATCTCGAAGAGCTGCTGGGCGTTGAAACGGGCGCGGTCGAAGGCGCGCAGCGGCGCGAGTCCGCTGCGGCCGGCGCAGAGGCTGTCGAAGATGGCGTCCGGATCGGAGCCGATGCTCGCGACCGCCCCGGTTCCGATGATCGGGTACGTCATCGGAGGTCACCGTCCCGGTCGTACTTGCCCAGGATCACGATGGCGTTGTTGCCGCCGAAGGCGAGCCCGTTGTTCTGGACGATCCGCAGGTCGGCGTCGACGGCGTGGTTGGGCACGCAGTCGATCTCGCACTCCGGGTCGGTCCGCCGGTGGTTGATGGTGGGCGGGATGAAGCCGTGGGTGAGGGCGAGTCCGCAGGCGATCGCACCGAGCGCGCTCGCGGCGCCCATGGTGTGGCCGAGCATCGACTTCAGGGAGATCGTGCGCGGGGTCGCGGCGCCGAACACGCTGCGGATGGCCTTGGCCTCCGTGATGTCGTTGGCCTTGGTGCCGGTGCCGTGGGCCGAGATCAGGTCGACCTCCTCCGGCTTCACCCCGGCGTTCTTCAGGGCGATGCTCATGCACTGCGCGACGCTGTCGCCGTTGGGCGCGACCTGGTGGTACGCGTCGCAGTTGAGGCCGTAGCCGAGCACCTCGGCGTAGATGGTGGCACCGCGGGCCAGTGCGGAGTCCAGGCTCTCCAGGACCAGGACGCCGGCTCCCTCGCCGGTGAGGATCCCCTTGCGGTCGGCGTCGAAGGGCTGGCAGTGCTCGGGGGCGATGGTGCCGAGGCGGTAGAAGCCGGTGAAGGTCTTGCGGCACATCGCGTCGGCGCCGCCGCACAGCGCGAACTCCACCTCTCCCGAACTCACCGCGTCGAAGCCGTACCCGATGGCGTAGTTGCCCGCGGAACAGGCGGTCGCGATGGTGGGGGCCTCGACGTCGGTGAGTTCCAGCTCCTGCGCGATGGCGGTGGAGAGTCTGGCCGCCGAGACTCGCCGGACGACCTCGGGGTCCATGTTCTGAGGACCGTCGGCGAGTTCGGCGGCCACCAGCTGGTCCAGCTCGTAGGACTCGCCGTCCGTGGTGCCGACGGAGATCAGTCCCCGTCGGCCGGCGAGTTCCACGAGGTCCAGACCGGCGTCCTGCACCGCCATCCGCGCCGCCGCGACGGCGAAGCTGCTGGCACGCCCCAGCTCCCGCACGGGGGTGCGGGAGATCCACTGCTCGGGATCGAAGCCCTTGACCTCGCAGCCGTTGACATGCGCGAAGCCTTCGACGTCGAACACTGAGATCGGGCTGACACCGCTACGGCCCGCCCGCAGACTACCGGTGAACTCCTCGGCCCCGATACCAATACTGGAGATCACTCCGAAGCCGGTGAGAACCACCCGGCGTTTCCCGGTTCCGGCGCCGGGGCTTGCTGAGGACATGCTGTTTCCCCTTCAGATCTTCAGACCTTGGGATCGGCAGAGCTGCTGGGCAGGGTCAGCGGGTGGGCGCTTCGGCGACCACCTTGTAGACGGCCTCGAGGTTGATCATCTGGGCCAGTTCGGACTGGTCGATCGTGATACCGAACTCCTTCTCCAGGGAGGCCAGGATCTCGATGGCGCGCAGCGAGTCGGCGCCGTGGTCGTCGATGAAGAGGCTGGTGTCCGTCACCTCGTCCTCCTCGAGTTCAAGGATGTCGCAGACGATTTCCTTGATCGCCGAGCGGCGGTCGCTGGTGATGGTCGGCATTTTTTTCTTTTCCCCTCGATGGTTCGGTCGTGATGTGGCGGATTATTTTTCAGGACGCGTGGGCGGCCATGGCGTCGGCGAGGCTGCGCGGACGCATATCGGTCCAGTGCTCGTTCACATAGTCGAGGCAGTCCTGCCGGGCGGCCGCACCGTGCACCGCTTTCCAGCCCTCCGGAATCTCGGCGAAAACGGGCCAGATCGAATGCTGGTTCTCGTCGTTCACGAGCACGTAGTACTCGGCGTTGTCATCCTCGAACGGATTGGCCATCGGGCTCTCCCCTTCCTGACACTGTCACCGAATTCGGCTCGACCCTAAGCTGCGGGGAATCGCGCCAACAAGCCCTTCCGGCAACCACTTCGACCCGGCGTTAGAGAGTTTTCAATGAGAAGAATTGAATAATGTGTTGCGTGCCTTTCGGCCACTCCCCCGTCAGGCCGGAACTGCCGGGAGACGGGGGCATGTGATGCCTCGACGGCAGGATTCCGCCACCGATGGTCACTCTTCCGGTGCGAGTGGTCGCCGAGGGTCACTTCGAGGCATCGAAGACTTTGTTGGCCCCGACGGCGCGGTCCTGCCGTCGCCGGTACGTTCCCCGTGTCACCGCCGGTGCTCGAAAGGAGTTCGCATGTCCGGGCCACTGCTTCGGCCGCTGCCCCGGCCGCACGCCGAGCGGACGCTGTTCTGTCTCAGCTTCTGCGGGGGCGGCACGGCGTCCTTCCGGCCCTGGGCCGCCGCCCTGCCCGAGGACACCGAACTGGTGCTGTACTGCTATCCGGGCCGGGAAGGGCGCTACAGCTCCCCGTTCGCCCGCGACTGGGAGGAACTGCTCGGCGGGGCGCTGACGGCGCTGCGGGGCATCGCGACGCGCCCCTACGTCCTGGTGGGCCACAGCATGGGCGCCTGGGTCGCCTTCGATCTCGCGCTGCGCGCCGAACGGGTCGAAGTCGCCCCGCCGCAGGCGCTGGTCGTCTCCGCCGCGCACGCCCCCGACCGCCGGCGGACCGATCCGGACGCGCCGCCCCGCGTGGGGAACACCGACGAGGAACTCCTCGACTGGATGTTCACGGTCGGCCAGATGCCCGAGGCGGTACGGGCCGAGCCCGAACTGCGGCAGATGGCCGTGGAGGTGCTGCGCGCCGACCTGCGGGTCACGGACACCTACCGGTACCACCCGGGTGACCGGGTGCGCGCACCGCTCCACCTGCTCTACGGCGAGGACGACGACCTGGACGAGGAGGCCCTGGAGCGTTGGCGCCCGCTGACCACGGGCCGGTTCGAGTCGACGCGGCTCCCCGGCGGGCACTTCTACACGCCGCGGGTGTGGCAGGGACTGCCCGCACACATGACGGCCCTCCGCCCAGACCGGGCCGGGCGGAGCATCGAACGCAGCGGGTCAGGCCGGTGACATCTCGCGCAGCACTCGGGCGCGGATCGCGCGGAGCATGGACGTACGGGTCAGTCCGCTGCCGAATCTGACACAGAACCAGTAGGGCGCGAACCTACGGCGGGTCCGCTCGTCCGTGGCGAGGACACGGGTCTCCGTGGTGAGCATGCCGCCCGCGTGACGGACATTCATCCCGATCTTCAGAATTCCCGGCTCGTCGCATCCGGTCACGATCTCGGAAATAGTGCCCGGGGGCCGGGGAACGTCACCGGTTCCCTGCACCGCGGCAAGCAGGAACTCGTCGCCCCCGGTGGGGATCACTTCTCCCATCTCCCGCAGGAAGTCGGAGACGATACGCCGTTCCGCCGAGATGTCGGCCCCGGTGATCGCGACGAGTGCGCGGGCAATCGGCGCCTCGGACCAGGTCGTCGCGTGCACGGCGCGCATCACCTCCGCGGCGGTGCCGGGCACCCGAATGCGATGCACCTCTCTGAAATGCCATTCCGGTAACATCCGTTCGAGTGCGGACTCGCTCTCGTCAGGCAACTCGGCCTCCTCACCGGCCTCTCACCGACCCCGTTCCACCCGGCATCCTAGAGAGGATTTCGAAGCGACCTCGTACCACTTTCCCCGATGGCAGCTAAATGACAGGACGGAGATCGGGAGACATCCGCCCGCCCTCGATCACCGCACCGGTCATCAGGAAGCTGCCAGAGGAAGTTGATCCCATCGATAGGATCGCCGGAATGGTCACCAACACCAGGAACCAGGTCCACAGCCGTCTCCGGAGCCATGTCGTCAGGCCGGTCTGCGCGGTCCTGGCGGCCGGCGCCGTGGCGGCCGGGCTTCTCGTCGGCCCGTCGGCAAGCTGGCGAGCGGCCCTCCCCATGACGGTCGCGGTCCTCGGCACGCTCACCGTGATCGGCCTGCACGCCAAAGGCCGCGTCCTCCCGACCGCCGCCGTCGTGGTGGCCGTGAGTTCCACGCTCGGCACCCTCCTCGGCGACCCGCCGGCGCGGGAACAGGCGACCGGCGTGGTCACTCTGGTGGAGATCGCGGCCATCCTGCTGCTGATCTGTCTCGTCGCCCGGTACGCCGAGACCCGGCAGGCCGTCACGCTGTGCACCGTGCTCGGGGTCCTGGCGTCGACCCTGCTCCTGCGGCTTCAGGTCCCCCCGACCGCTCTGGAGGCCGCCGCGCAGAGCGCGTTCTTCGCACTCGGCGCCATAGCCGCGGCCGCCGTGGGGGGTTGTCTGCGCGCCCTGGAGTCGCGCAGGGTCAGGTCCGTGCACGAGGCCCGCCGCAACCAGCGGCTCCAACTGGCCCGCGACCTGCACGACTTCGTGGCCCACGACGTGTCGGGCATCGTGGTGCTCGCACAGGCGGCGCAGGTCGTCGGCGCGGAGCAACCGGAGAAGGTCCTGCCGATCCTGAAGCAGATCGAGGCCTCCGGTCTCCAGGCCCTCGGCTCCATGGACCGTACCGTCCACATGCTCGACACCTCCGACGAGACGGCCTCGGACCCTCAAGGCACCGCGGGCGAAGGGCAGTCACAGGCCTACGGGCTCCTTGACATCGTGGACGTCATCGGCCGGTTCCGCGATGCCGGACGGGCCGAGGTGAGCCTGGACATCGACCTGTCGCCGGAGCAGGTCTCCCGGGTCCCGCGCGAGGTGGCGAGCACCTCCCACCGGGTGGTGGTGGAGGCCCTGACCAATGTCCGGCGGCATGCCGCGACCACCCCCTGGGTGCGCGTGTCCGTGCTGCCCGACCTGTCCGGCCGGGTGCCGGTCCTCGCCGTGTCCGTGACCAACGGTGCTCCGTCCATCAGCGAGGCGGGCACGGGGTATCTCGGCGAGCGCGGCCGTCGCGGCGGGACGGGCCTGGAAGGACTCGCCGAACGCGTCAAGGCGCTCGGGGGAAGCCTCGACTTCGGCGGTCACAGGGAAGGCGGCTGGCGGGTCACCGCCGTCCTGCCCGTCGACTGAACGGGATTCCCCTCTTCTCGCACTCTCCGGGGTTCTCGGAATTCCGCAATGCCAGTTCAAGAGTTCTGATCGACCCTCGGGAATTCCCGGTGCCACGGATACCGTACGTCTGTAGGTGACGGCCCACGTGGTCCCTTTCGGTCATCCCTGAAAACGCCCGACGACCGGTGGTGGGCTTCCGGAATCGAGCGAGGGGCATCCCATGGACACGATGATGATCGAAGTCTCCGACGTGACGAAGTCGTTCGGGTCGACGAAAGCGCTCGACGGTGTGAGCCTCACGGTGCCCCAGGGCACGGTCCTGGGGCTGCTCGGGCACAACGGCGCCGGCAAGACGACGCTCGTCGGCATTCTGAGCACCCTCTCGCTCCCGACGGCGGGGCGGGCCCGGGTGGCGGGACTCGACGTCACCAAGGACGCCGAGGAGGTCCGCCGCCGCATCGGCCTCACCGGTCAGTACGCGGCCGTGGACGAGACGCTCTCCGGGCGCGCCAACCTGGTGCTCATCGCACGGCTGCTCGGCGCCTCGCGCGCCGAGGCGGCGGCCCGCGCCGAGGAACTGCTCGATCTCTTCTCCCTCACGGACGCGGCGGGCCGCAAGGCGAAGGAGTACTCGGGCGGCATGCGCAGGCGTCTGGACCTGGCGGCCAGCCTGGTCGGGCAGCCCGAGGTGATCTTCCTCGACGAGCCCACGACCGGGCTCGACCCGTCGGCCCGCCGGGCCCTGTGGGCGGTGGTCCAGCGTCTCGTGCGGGAGGGCACCACGGTTCTGCTGACCACCCAGTACCTGGACGAGGCCGACTTCCTGGCGGACTCGATCACGGTGCTCGCGGCCGGCCGGGTCATCGCAGCGGGCACCACGGACGAGCTGAAGAACAGGATCGGACACCGCTCCGTCTCCGTCACCCTGCGCGGCGCGGACGACCGCCCCCGGGCCATGGAGGCGCTGCGGGCGGCCGGCCTCACTCCCGGGCACGAGGAGGACGGTCTGGTGCTCACGATGCCCGCCAGGGACTCCACCGCGCTGGCCCGCGTCGTCCGGGCAGCCGACGAAGCAGGCGTGGACCTCGCGGGACTCGCGTTCTCCGAGCCCTCACTGGACGACGTGTACCTGGCCCTGAACCACTCCACCGGCCGCTAGGACGTGCTGGACCGTGTCCCGGCGGACAGACCCTAGGCAGGGATGTTCGATGACCATCACCACCCACCCCGAGGCCCGGCCCGTTTCCCGCGGCCTCCTACCGCCCCCGCGGTTCGGCGGGACCGGCGTGCTCCGGCAGATCTCCGTCCTGTCCGGCCGGTCGCTGCGGGTGCTGCGCGAACCCGCCATGGTCCTGCCGGGCGTTCTCGAACCCATCCTGATGCTGACCGTGTTCAGCCAGGTGTTCAAGAGCGTCTCGCAGACCTCGGCGTTCCCCGCGGGCGTCAGCTACATCGACTACCTGTTGCCGGCGTTCCTCGTCACCGGCTCGATCAGCGCGGGGCTCAAGTCCGGGGTGGCGCTGACGACGGAGATGAACAACGGGATCGTCGCCCGCTTCAAGGCGATGCCGATCCACACCGGTTCGGTCCTGATCGGGCGGAGCATCGCGGACACCGTGCTCAACGTCGTCAACATGCTCGTCATGCTGGTGGCGGCCACCCTGGTGTTCGGGTTCGGCCCGGACGGCGGGGTGCTCGGCTCGCTCGGCGCGGCGCTGGTCGCGGTGGTGCTCGGCTGGTCCCTGGGCTGGCTGTTCATGGCGCTCTCCGCCTGGGTGCGCCGTCCGGAAGCACTGCAGCCCATCGGCGGCATGGTCAACATGGTGCTGCTCTTCGCCTCGAACGCCTTCGTGCCCGCCGAAGGCCTCCCCGGCTGGTTGAAGGGATTCGCCGAGGTCAACCCCATGTCCTACGCGATCACGGCCGCCCGTGACCTGGCGCTCGGAGAACCCCGGCTCAGCACGGTCCTGGCGACGCTGGGCGCCTGTGTGGTGCTCGTGGCCGTCACCGCTCCCCTGGCGATCCGCAGCTTCCGCCGGGCGACCTGAACCTCCCGCACCGACAACGCCTCTCGGCCCGGAACCAGGTGACTGGTTCCGGGCCGAGACGCGTTCGCGGTGTGGATCAGCAGGGGATGAGCCCCACATAGCGGTCGGCGTACCAGACGGGTTCCATGGTGTTGACCGTGCTGCCCGGCTCGACCGTGTGGCACTTGGCGGGGATGTACGGCACCCCGCCCTTGGTGTACTTGACCTTGACCTGCTGGGTGGTGGTGCAGTTGTTGGTGATGGAGGCGCCGACCGTGACCATGTAGATCGGCTTGCCCACCACACAGCTGGGCACGGCATCCGCCGCCTGCGCACTGCTCTGCGCGGCGCCGATCAGCGCGAGCCCGGCCACGCCGGCTCCGATCGCGTGGGCGAACTTCCTCATATGAATACCTCCTGTTGGGTGGAATCCCATTCAATAAAGTCCGGTCCTGGCGCCTCAACGCCATATCGACAGCTTCGAAACAAGGAATCCGACCACCGACAGAAAAGGGGCCGGAACCGATTTCTCGGTCCCGGCCCCTTCGCCCCGCGCTCATCCCCTGGCGCAGCGCTTGCACACGCCCCGCCGGCGGAAGTAGTAGGCGAGAGTCGCGGCCGCCAGGGCGACGCCCCACACCGGCCAGACCATTTCCGGGACCGTGGCGCCCCAGTCGTCCTTCGGGTTGTCGAAGGATCCCTGGAACTGCAGGCGGATGTACATGACGCCGGCGATGGTCACCATGACGGAGACGAGCGTGGCCGGGACGATGGCCAGGGCCGGCGGCACCCGCTTGCCCCTGAGGCCCACCATCCAGCGCGGGAAGACCTCGCCCCAGCGCTGCACCAGGCCCAGGGTGAGCAGCGAGCCGAGGGCGCCCATGGTGGCGAGGGCGGCACCGAAGATCCAGAGGTGGTCCTCCTTGCCCTCCTCCCAGAGCTCGTCGGAGATGCCGAGCGGGTAGCCCAGGGCCCAGGCCCAGCGGGTGCTGGCGTACAGCAGGGGGACGACGACCGCCGTGTACACGGCCTTCCTGCCCCAGCGGGCGGCGGCCTCCGGCGAGGTCCACCCGGCGCCCGAGTCCGTGCGTCCGCAGCTCGTGCAGGCGCCGGAGGTACGGCGCTGGTAGGCGATCGCGGACGTGACCAGCAGGCCCACCGAGACCACCGCGAACAGCTGGTTGATCACCGTCCAGTTGATGGCGCCGAACCGCAGCATGAAGACGTAGGCGAGGTTGCCGAGGATGCGGAAGTCGGCGAGTGTGCAGAACACCGCGGCGGCGGACAGGCCCGTGGCGCCGAGCAGGACCGGGGTGGGGATCCGGCGGCGGCCGGGCAGCGCGAGCAGCAGGGCCACTCCGGCGCTGAGCAGGAAGCCGGCCGCGAGCCACGGTGCCAGCTGGGCGCGCCCGACGTGCTCGAAGGCGGAGTACTCCGGGTTGGCGTCGTCGGCGCCGAAGGGGAAGTTGTCTCCGCCGAAGGCCCAGTAGGTGTGGGCGAGCCCGTAGAGAAGCAGCGCCAGGAAGGCCGCGTAGCCGATCCGGTCCGGCCAGTTGAAGCGGCGGCGCACCGGACCCGCTGCGCGGTCCGCCCGCCGTAATGACGCGTTCTCGGTCACCTGTGTCATCGCGCTTCCTCCTTGGATGTTCTGGTGTTCAGCATTCCTGGCCGCGCCCTGCGGCACATCTGCCGAACGGCAGATCTCGCGCGGCCGGCCCGGGCAGCGCGACGGCCCGACGCCGTCCGCGGATGACGGACGGCGCCGGGCCCGGGTGATGCTCCTCGGACCGCCCCGGTCAGTCGTGGTCGCCGCGGAGCCTGTCCTGAAGGACGCGGCCGACCTCGGCGACCGGTCCGGCCTGGAGCAGTTGCCGGTGCGCGCAGTCGATCTCCTGGACCCGCACGTTCCCGGTGACGTAGCGCTGGAGTGTGGCGACCGAGCGCTCGGTCTTCCCCTCGGGGCCGTCCTCGTCCCGGGTGGCGACGAACAGCAGGACGTCTCCGTCGAACGTGTCCGGTTCATGACCGATCGTCAGGGACCAGTTGTTGTTGTTGACCTCGCCCACCCGCAGGATCTGCTCGTCGTCGAAGGTGGCGAGCGCGCTGCCCTCCTCGCGCAGCACGTCCATCACCTTGTCGTGCTCCAGTGGAGCGTCCCCGAACATCGCGGGGTCGCGCCCCACGAAGTCGAGGAGGGCGGCGAGCACGTTCTGGTCGTCGGCGGCGACGTACTCACCGTCGAGTTCCTCGGCCCTGATGGGCACCTGGTCGAGGTTGACGAGCAGGCCGACCTCCTCCCCCAGGCGCTGGAGCCGGACCGCCACCTCGTGGGCGAGGATCGAGCCCATGGACCAGCCGAGCAGGTGGTACGGGCCGGAGGGCTGGACCTCACGGATCCGCTCGACGTAGTCGTCCACCATCTCCGCCATGGAGCGGGGCAGTCGCTCCTTCCTGGCGAGGCCCCTGGCCTGGATGCCGTAGATCGGACGGTCGCCGTCGATGTACCGCATCAGACCGGAGTACATCCAGCTGACACCGCCGACGGGGTGCAGACAGAACAACGGGGGCGCTGCTCCGCCCGCGCGCAGCGGGAGGACCACGTCGAAGGAGTCCTCGCGCTGGCCGCCGGCGCCCATGAGCTCCATCAGCGCCGCCACCGTGGGGGCCTGGAAGACCGCCCGGTTGGACAGCTCGACCCCGAAGACGGAGCGGATCCTGCTGGTGAGCTGGATGGAGATGATGCTGTCGCCGCCGAGTTCGAAGAAGTTGTCGTCGATGCCCACCCGGTCCAGCTTGAGGAGTTCGGCCAGGAGCTTGCAGAGGAGTTCCTCGCGCGGGTCGCGCGGCCCGCGCCCGCCGTCGGCGGGGCCGAAGTCCGGGGCGGGCAGGGCGCCTCGGTCGACCTTCCCGTTCTGGTTGACGGGCAGGTCGGGCAGGAACACGAACGCGGCGGGGACCATGTAGTCCGGGAGCCGTCGTGCCACCTGGTCCCGCAGGCCCGTGGTGTCCGCTCCGGGCAGCGGGACGACGTACGCCACGAGTCTCTTGTCGCCGGGCCGGTCCTCTCGGACGGTCACCAGGGTCCGGGAGACCTGTGGCTGGTCCTGGAGCGCGGTCTCGATCTCGCCGAGCTCGATCCGCAGGCCGCGGATCTTGACCTGGTGGTCCGCCCGTCCGACGAACTCGATCCGCCCGTCGGCGTCCCGGCGCACCACGTCGCCGGTCCGGTACATCCGCTCCCCCGCCGCCGCGAACGGGTCGGCGACGAACCGCTCAGCGGTCATGCCCGGCAGCCGGACGTAGCCGCGGGCCGTGCCGGCACCCGCCAGGTACAGCTCGCCCGCCACCCCGGGGGGAACGGGCCGCAGCCGGTCGTCCAGGACGTAGGCCCGCGTGTTGTCCATCGGGTGCCCGATCGGGACGTTGCGGCCGGTGCGGTACGGAGCGCGCAGCGGGACGCAGGTGGCGTACACCGTGGTCTCGGTCGGCCCGTAGACATGGACCACCGTGGTGTCCGCGCAGGCGTCGAGCACGCGCTGGAAGGCGGCCGGGGAGACCTGTTCGCCGCCGGTCCAGATCTCGCTGAGCCCGGCGAAGCAGCCGGGGTCCTCCTCGGCGAGGAGGTTGAACAGGGCCGTGGTCATGAAGACCGCGGTGAGTCCCTCCTCGTCGGTGAGCCGCCGCAGGCCGCCCGCGTCCAGCTGGCCGGGCGGTGCCACCACGAGGAGTCCGCCGCCCAGCAGAGTGGCCCAGATCTCGTACGTCGACGCGTCGAAGGCGTGCGGCGAGTGCAGCAGCACCCGCTCGTGCCCGGACCGCCATCGGGCGTCCGTCGCGAGCGCGACGACATTGGTGTGCGTGATGCCGATGCCCTTCGGCTTACCGGTCGATCCGGAGGTGTACATGATGTACGCCAACTGGTCCGGGTGCGTGTCGAGTTCGAGCGGACCGGGATCGTGGGCGGCGACATCCGCCGCGTCCCGCTCCGCGTCGACCACGATGACCTCGGCGGTGTGGCCGAACTCCACCCCGGCCAGGGCACGGTCGGCCAGGAGCACCCCGCATCCCGTGTCCGCGACGATGAGTTCGAGGCGGGGTGCCGGGTAGCGGACGTCGAGCGGGACGTACACCGCGCCGGCCTTCAGGACGGCGAGCGTGGAGACGATCAGGTCGACCGAGCGTTCCTGGAGGATCGCCACCCGGTCGCCGGGGACGACTCCCGCCCCGGCGAGCCTACGGGCCAGCCGGTTGGCCCGGGCGTCCAGCTCGGCGTAGCTGAGCGTCACGCCCCCGCCGGTGACGGCCGGTGCCCCGGGCGTGGCGGCCGCCCGCGCCGCGAACAGCGAGGCGACCGTGCCCGCCGGGATGTCCCGCGCGGTGTCGTTGCTCTCGTGCAGCAGCACGTGTTCGTGCGGTGAGAGCAGATCGATGTCCGCGACGGGTCGGTCGGGATCGGCCACGGCCGCCCCGAGCAGCCGCACCAGCCGCTCGGCGAGCGCTTCGACCGTGGCGTGGTCGAACAGGCCGGTGTTGTACTCCAGTTGGCCGCCGATACTCGTCGTCGTTGTCGTCGTGGTCGTCGTGGTCGTCGGTGCGCCGTCCTGGCGTGCCTCACCGAAGTGGAACGAGAGGTCGAACTTGGCGACGTCCGTCGTGGTCGGCTGCGGGGCCAGGGTGAGGCCTGGCAGCTCCAGGTCCGCCTCCTCGTTGTTCTCCAGGCTGATCGCCACCTGGAAGAGGGGGTTGCGCGAGAGGGCCCGGACCGGGTTGAGCTCCTCGACCAGCCGCTCGAACGGAACGTCCTGGTGGGTGAAGGCCTCCAGGTCCACGGTCCGTACGCGGTCGACCAGTTCGCGGAAGCCCGGGGTGCCGGAGAGGTCCGTGCGCAGCACCAGGGTGTTGACGAAGAAGCCCACCAGTTCGTCGAGCGCCTCGTCACCGCGGCCGGCGACCGCCGTCCCCAGCGGGATGTCCGTACCGCCGCCGAGGCGGTGCAGCAGTGCCGCGACCGCGGCGTGCAGCACCATGAAGAGGCTCGCGCCGCTCTCCTCGGCCAGCCGGTGCACACCCCGCGCGATCTCGTCGGGGAGGCTCAGCTCGACCTGTCCGCCCCGGTGGCCGGTCTCGGCCGAGCGCGGCCGGTCGGTCGGCAGGTCCAGTTCCTCCGGCAGCCCGGCCAGCGCGGTGCGCCAGTACTCCAGTTGCCGCCCGAAGGGGCTGTCCGGGTCGTGTTCGTCCCCGAGGGTGCGCCGCTGCCACAGGACGTAGTCCGCGTACTGCACGGGCAGCGGCGGGAACTCGGGCGCCCGGCCGGCCACCCGGGCCGCGTAGGCGGTGCCGAGATCCCGGGCGAGCGGCGCCAGCGAGGAGCCGTCGCCCGCGATGTGGTGCAGCACGAGGACCAGCACGTGCTCGCGCGGGGCCAGCCGCAGCAGCTCGGCCCGCAGCGGGATGTCCGCCGCCAGGTCGAAGTCGGTGGCGGCCAGCGCGCCGAGGACACCGTCCAGTTCGTCCTCGGTCACCGCGCGGACGGGGAGCGAGAAGGCGTACTCGCCCGCGCCGAGGATCCGCTGGCGCGGGGCGCCGCCTTCGGCGGGGAAGACGGTGCGCAGGCTCTCGTGGCGGTCCACCACGTCCGCGAGCGCCGACTCCAGCGCCGCGGGGTCCGCTTCGCCGAGCAGCCGCACGGCCAGCTGGATGTTGTACGAACCCGTGGTGTCCTCCACCGAGTCGATGAACCACAGCCTGCGCTGGGCGTGCGAGAGCGGGATCACCGTCGGCCGTTCGACCGGGGCGAGCCGCTGCCGGGCCCTCTCCGCGTCGGTCAGCCGGTCCTTGAGGGCGGCGACCGAGGGCGCCTCGAAGACGGCACGCACCGGCACCTCGGCCCCGAACGCGCCGCGGATCCGGTTGACCAGGCGGGTCGCGAGCAGGGAGTGGCCGCCCAGGTCGAAGAAGCTGTCGTCGATGCCGACCTCAGGTACGCCGAGGATCTCGGTGTACAGGGCGCACAGGGTCTTCTCCTGTTCGTCGCGCGGGGCACGCCGCTCGGCGGCGCTGCCGTACTCGGGCACGGGCAGGGCCCTGCGGTCGAGCTTGCCGTTCGCGGTCAGCGGCAGGGCGTCGACGGTGAGCAGTGCCGAGGGCACCATGTAGTCCGGCAGTTCGCCGCTCAGGTACTCCCTGAGCTCCGCCGTCCCGACGGGCCCGGCCGCGACCACGTAGCCGGCCAGGCGTTTGTCGCCGGGCCGGTCCTCGCGCACGATCACCGCGGCCTGGGCCACCGCCGGGTGGCGGGCCAGCCGGTCCTCTATCTCGCCGAGTTCGATCCGGAAGCCCCGGAGCTTGACCTGTTCGTCGGCCCGGCCGACGAACTCCACCACGCCGTCCGCGGTCCACCGGGCCAGGTCACCGGTGCGGTACATCCTGGTTCCCGACGGGCCGAAGGGGTCCGCCACGAAACGTCCGGCGGTCGGCGCCGGCTGCCGGGCGTAACCGCGGGCGAGGCCGGCGCCCGCGATGTACAGCTCACCCGCGACACCGACCGGTGCCGGGCGCAGGCCGCCGTCCAGGACGTACACGCGCATGTTGTCGAGCGGCCGGCCGATCGGCACCCGGGCGGGTACCGGCTCGTCGGCCCTCATCGCGTGGCTGAGGGCGAACGTGGTCGTCTCGGTGGGCCCGTAGCCGTCGGCCACGACGGTGCCGGGGCAGGCCTCCAGGACCCGGCGCACCGCGGCGGCCGGGACCACGTCGCCGCCCGTCCAGACCTCGCGCACGCCCGCCAGGGCCCCCGGCGCCTCCTCGGCCACCAGCCGGAAGAGACCGGCGGTGAGCCAGAGTCCGGTGATGGCGTGTTCGGCGAGCTCCCGTTCGAGAACCGCCACGGAAAGCTCCCGCGGTGGCGCGACGACGACCGTTCCTCCCTTGAGGAGCGGCACCCAGAGCTCGTAGGTGGAGGCGTCGAAGGCGGTCGGCGAGTGCAGCAGCACCCGCTGGTGCGCGTCGCCCCGCCAGCGCCGGTCCGAGGCCAGCTCGACGATGTCCCGTTGGGTGATCTCCACGCCCTTGGGCAGCCCGGTGGAACCGGAGGTGTACATCACGTAGGCGAGCTGGTCCGGGAGGACCGTGACGTCCGGTGCCGCGGCCGGGGAGTCCTCGTGCGCGTCGAGCACCGTGACGCCCAGCTCCCGGGCGCGGTCGGCCAGTTCCGGGTCGGTGACCACGACCGGGGCGCCCGTGTCGTCCAGGACGTGCCGCAGCCGGGCGACGGGGTCGGTGTCCCGCAGCGGCACGTACGCGCCGCCCGCCTTCAGGACGGCGAGGAGCGCCACGGGGAGGTCGGCGGAGCGCTCCATCAGGACGGCCACCGGAGTCTCCGGGCCGACCCCGAGCCCGGCCAGCCGGCCGGCGACACGGTCCGAGCGCTCGTCGAGTTCCCGGTAGTCGAGCGTGACGCCGGCGAAGACGACGGCCGGGGCGTCGGGGGTCCGCCGGGCCTGCGCCCGGAACAGCTCGGGCACGGAGGCCGACGGCACCTCGGCGGCCGTGTCGTTCCACTCGGCCAGCAGGGTGTGCCGCTCGGCGGCGGACAGCAGGTCCAGGGAGTCGGCACGGCGGTCCGGGTCGGCGGCGAACTCCTCCAGGACCGTCCTGAGCCGTCCGCCGATGGCGCGCACCGTCTCGTCGTCGAACAGGTCGGGCCGGTAGTCGATCTTGAGCGAGAGGGTCTGCCCGCCGTCCGAGGCCCCCAGGGCCAGCGGGTAGTGGGTGCCGTCCTGCAGCTGGGCGTCGACGATCCCGATCCCCTCGGCCGTCTGCTCCAGGCTCTCCGAGTCGACCGGGTAGTTGCTGAACTCGGTGGAGGTGTCGAACAGCGCTCCGGTCCCGGTGATCCGCTGGATGTCGGTCAGACCGAGGTACTTGTGCGGCAGGAGGGCGAACTGCTGCTCCTGCAACCGGGTCGCCACGTCGAGCAGTGAGTCGCCGCGCGCGGTGCGCACCCGTACCGGCAGGGTGTTGATGAACAGGCCCACCATGGTCTCGACGCCCGGGAGTTCGGCGGGGCGGCCGTTGACCGTCTCGCCGAAGGTCACGTCGTCGCGGCCGGTGAGCCCGCACAGCACGAGCCCCCAAGCGGCCTGCACCACGGTGTTCTTGGTGACGCCGTGCCGGCGCGCCCGCTCGGTGAGGGCGGCCGTGGCCTGCGCGGACAGCTCCAGCCGGTGGACGCGGGGCCGCAGCGGCTCACGGGCGGGGTCGGCGGGCGCGACCAGGGTCGGCTCGTCCACGCCGTCCAGCGCCTGACGCCAGGCCTCCTCGGCAGCGGGGCGGTCCTGGCCCGCGAGCCAGGCCAGGTAGTCCTTGTACGGGGTCACCTGCGGCAGCGCCGAGTCGTCGCCGCCGGTCCGGTAGAGCTCGAACAGCTCGGTGGACAGGACCGGTCCCGACCAGCCGTCGAAGAGGATGTGGTGGCTGGCCAGCATCAGCCGGTGTGCCTCGGCGCCCACCTTCACCAGGGTGAAGCGCAGCAGCGGCGCCTGGCGCGGATCGAACCGCTCGGCCAGTGCCTCGGCCGTCAGCCGGTCGATTTCCCGCGCGCGCCGCTCCTCGTCGAGGCCGCTCAGGTCCACCTCGCGCCACGGCACGTCGACCGTGCGCGGGATCACCTGGAGCGACTGCCCGGCGGCGCCGGGCCGGAAGGCCGCCCGCAGGTTCGGGTGACGGCGCAGCAGCGCGGCGGCCGCCTCCCGCAGCGCGGGGGCGTCCAGTGCGCCGCGCAGGTCGAAGGCGAGGAGCGTGGTGTAGACGTCGGCGCCACGCTCGTCGTACAGGGCGTGGAAGAGCAGGCCTTCCTGGAGCGGGGAGAGGGGCAGTACGTCGGCGACTCCCTGCCGGCCGGCTTCGAGGCGGTCGATCTCGTCCTGCCCGAGCGTGACCAGCGTGAGGTCGGAGGGGCTCAGTCCGCCCGCGCCCTCCGGCCGTTCGGCGTGCCGGACCAGCGCCTCCAGGGCCCGGAACCAGCTCTGCGCGAGGTCGCGGACGTCGTCGTCCGAGAACAGCTCGCCGGCCCAGATCCAGTGGGCGACCAGACGCGGTCCGTCGGGGTAGGTGACGGCCGTGGCGGTGAGGTCCAGGGCGTGCGGCAGGGCCATGCCTGCCTCGGCCAGGCCCGAGAGGTCGCGGTTGACCTCCGGCTGGGCGGTGTCGGCGCTGTCGTCGGCCTCGCCGAGCCGGCCGAGGTAGTTGAAGCCGATCTGGGGCTGCGGGTACCGGCCGAGGACCTGGGCGGTCTGCGGGTTGAGGTGACGCAGCAGGCCGAAGCCGATTCCGTTGTCGGGCAGGGCCCGCAGCTGCTCCTTGATCCGCTTGACCGCGCGGCCGATCTCCGGCCCGCCCGCCCACAGGTCCTCGGACGGCGTCTCGCCCGGGGCGAGGCGCAACGGGTACAGGCTGGTGAACCAGCCGACGGTGCGGGAGAGGTCCACGCCGTCGGCGATCTCCTCGCGGCCGTGGCCCTCGAGGTCGATGAGGACGTCCGGCCCGGTGCCCCGCCCGGTGCGCTCCCGCCAGTCGATGACGGCGAGCGCGAGGGCGGTCAGCAGCACGTCGTTGATCCCTGCGTTGAACAGGGCGGGGATGCGTCCGAGCAGGGGCTGGGTGAGTTCCGTGGGAAGCCGCACGCTCAGCTGGGCGGCCGTGCCGAAGGTGTCTCTCCTCGTGTCCAGCGGGCGAGAGGTCAGCGGCAGGTCGGGGCCGTCGAGGATGTCCCGCCAGAGCGGGAGTTCCCGCATCCGCTCCGGTGCGGCGGCGAGGTCGGTCAGCCGCCGGGCCCAGCCGCGGAAGGAGGTGCCCACCGGTTCGAGGGCGACGGACCGGCCGGCCATGAGCGTCTCGAGGGCGGACTGCAGGTCGGGCAGCAGGATGCGCCAGGACACGCCGTCCACGACAAGGTGGTGGGCGACGACGGTGAGCCGACCCGGGGCCTTCGGCCCCGCGTCGAACCAGACGCAGCGCACCATCGCCCCGGACGCCGGGTCCAGGCGCGACTGGGCGGCGGCGACCTCGTCGGCCGCGCGGGCGTCGAGGTCCGCCTCGGTCAGGCCCGCGGCGATCAGGGCCGCGGCGTCGACGCGGTGGACACAGTCCTCGGCGCGCACCGCGCCGGGCGCGGCGGTCTCCAGCGACCAGCCGAAGTCCTCCCCCAGCCGGGCGAGGGTCATCCGCAGCGCGTCGTGATGGTCGAGCACGGCCTGCAGGGCCGCCGTCACCACGCCGAGGTCCGCGCCGGCCGGGACCGGCAGCGACATCGTCTGGTTGAAGTGGTCGATGCTGCCCCCGCGTTCGCGCACCCAGTGCACGATCGGCGTCAGCGGCACGTCGCCGACCCCGTCGGTCCGCGCCGCGGCCGGGGCGGCGGCGGGAGCCTCCTGGTCGGCCCGGACGGCCGCCGCGAGCGCCTCCGGCGTCCGGTGCGCGAACACGTCGCGCGGGCTGAACCGCAGCCCGGCGCGGCGGGCCCGGCTCACCAGCTGGATCGAGCTGATGCTGTCGCCGCCGGCGGCGAAGAAGCTCTCCGCCACGTCGACCCGCTCGGTGCCGAGGACCTCGGCGAACAGCTCGCACAGCAGTGCCTCGGTGGGGTTGCCCGGCGCCCTGGACGGCTCGCCGCCGTCGAACTCCGGCTCGGGCAGCGCCTTGCGGTCCACCTTGCCGCTCGGGGTCAGCGGCAGCTTGCCGAGGATCACGTACGCGGACGGCACCATGTAGCCGGGCAGCGCCGTGGCGACGTGCTCGCGCAGGCCGGCCGGGTCGGGGGTGCGGCCGTCGGCCGGCATCACGTGGGCGACGAGGCGCCGGTCACCCGGGCGGCCCTCGTGGACGCCCACGACGGCGCGGCCGACGTCGGCGTGGCCGTTCAGCACCTCCTCGATCTCGCCGAGTTCGATGCGGAACCCGCGCAGCTTCACCTGGAAGTCGGTGCGGCCGAGGTAGTCGACGCGTCCTTCGTCGGTCCAGCGCACCAGGTCGCCGGTGCGGTACATCCGGGACCCGGCCGGTCCGTAGGGGTCGGCCACGAAGCGCTCGGCGGACAGCGCGGGGCGGCGGTGGTAGCCACGGGTGACACCGGCGCCGGCGATGTAGAGCTCACCGGGCACGCCGGGCAGCACCGGGCGCAGGGCCGAGTCGAGGACGTACACCTGGGTGCCCGCGACGGGAGAGCCGATGGTGACCGGCGCGACGCCGTCGATGTCGGTGCCGGTGGAGTAGACGGTGGTCTCGGTGGGCCCGTACAGGTTGGTCAGGGTGCCGCCGAGCGCGACGAGCCGCTGGGCGAGGTCGGCGGCCAGCGCCTCACCGGCGGTCACCTTGTGCAGCCCGCGCAGCGCCTCGGGCACCGCCTCCTCCAGGACGTGCCACAGGCTCGGTGCCGCCTCCATCACGGTCGTCCCGGTCCGGGAGAGCAGTGCGGCGAGCCGGTCCGGGTCCTTGACGGTGTCCGAGCCGGCGAGCACGAGGGTGGCGCCGCTGATCAGCGGCAGGAAGATCTCCATGACGGAGACGTCGAAGCCGACCGTGGCCACGGCGGCCAGCCGGTCGTCCGGGGTGAGCCGCAGTCGCGCCTGGACCGCCTCCAGCAGGTTCACCATCCCGCCGCCGGGTACGACGACGCCCTTGGGCCGGCCCGTGGAGCCCGAGGTGTAGATGACGTAGGCGGCCTGCCCGGGCAGCCGGGTCAAGCCCAGGTCGGTGGCCGGGTGGGCGGACCGTTCCGCGGCGGCCGTCTCCTCCTCGGTGAGGGTGAGCACGGGGTCGGCGTCCCGCAGGACGTACGCGATCCGGTCCGCCGGGAGCGTGGGGTCGACCGGCACGTAGGCCGCACCGGTCTTGAGGACCGCGAGCAGCGCCACCACCAGGTCGGCGGTGCGGGGCAGCCGGACGGCCACGAACCGCTCGGGGCCCGCGCCGCGTTCGCGCAGCCAGTGGGCCAGCCGGTTGGCGCGGGCGTTGAGTTCGGCGTACGACAGCTCCTGGTCCTCGGCGATCAGGGCGGTGGCCCGCGGTGTCGCGGCCGCCCGTGCCTCGAAGCGCTCCGTCACCGAATCCGCGGTGACCGCGGCGGCGGTGTCGTTCCACTCGACGAGCACCCGGCGCCGCTCGGCGGGGGTGAGCAGGTCCAGTCCGGCGACCGGGCGGGCCGGGTCCGCCACGAAGGCGTGCAGGACGGACAGGAAGCGCTCGGCGATGTCACGGAGCCGGTCCTGGTCGAGCAGGTCGGGCCGGTAGGACCAGTCCACGGTGAGCCGGTCGCCGCGCTGGGCCGCCAGCAGGGCCAGCGGATAGTGGACGGCGTCCCGGACCTCGGCGTCGACCACACCGAGTTCCTGGGCCGACTCGCGCAGCGGCTCCGCCTGCACGGGGTAGTTCTCGAACACCACCAGGGTGTCGAAGAGTTCGCCGGTCCCGGCCAGCCGCTGTACGTCGGCCAGGCCGAGGTACTGGTGCGCCATCAGCCCCGACTGCCGCTGCTGGAGCCGCTGGAACAGCCCGGCGAGCGAGAGACCGTGGTCGATGTCCATGCGGACCGGCAGCGTGTTGATGAACAGGCCGATCATGTCTTCGACTCCGGCGAGCTCCGGCGGGCGGCCGGAGACCGTGGCGCCGAACACGACGTCGTCACGGCCGGTCAGCGTGGAGAGCACCAGGCCCCAGGCGCCCTGCACCAGGGTGTTGACCGTCAGCCCGTGCTCCCTGGCCGCGGCCGTCAGCCCGACGGTCAGCTCGTCCGGGACGGCGGTGCTCCAGCGTTCGGGGACGGCCGGGGTGCCGCCCGCGCCGGCCGGGGCGATGTGGGTCACCTCGTCGATGCCGTCGAGCGCCTCGCGCCAGGCCGCCTCGGAGGCGGTGCGGTCCTGGGCGGCCAGCCAGCCGAGGTACCGCTTGTACGGTGCGGCGGGCGGCAGCGCCGACTCGTCGCCGCCGCGCCGGTGGTGCCCGTACAGCTCGAAGAGGTCCCGCACGAGCAGCGGCATCGACCAGCCGTCGATCGCGATGTGATGGACGGTCAGGACGAAGCGGTGCTCCCGCTCCCCCAGCCGGATCAGTGTGCAGCGCACCAGGGGCGGCCGCGTCAGGTCGAACCGCAGCCCGCGGTCGGCCGTGAGCAGCCGCTCCAGCTCCGCCTCCCGGTCGGCCCGGGAGAGGTGGCTCACGTCGTGCTCGGCCCACGGGACTTCGGCGTGCCGGGGGATGGCCTGGAGCGGGTTGCCCGCGGCCCCGGTGACGAAGAAGGCGCGCAGGTTGTCGTGGCGGCGCAGCAGGGCTCGGGCGGCCTCGTGCAGGACGGCGGCCTCCACCGGGCCCCGTAGTTCGAGGACCGACTGGATGGTGTAGACGTCGGACTCGGACTCGTCGTACAGCCCGTGGAAGTGCAGGCCCTGCTGGAGCGGCGAGAGCGGCAGCACGTCGGCGAGCCCGCCGGGGGTCCTCTCCAGTGTGTCGATCTCGGACTGGGAGACGGTCACCAGGGGCAGGTCCGAGGGGGTGAAGCCGCCGGCCTCCGGGCGCTCGGCGTGCGTGACCAGAGCGCCCAGCGCCTCGAACCACAGCCGGGCGATCTCCCTGACCTCTTCCTCGGCGAGCAGCTCGCGGGACCAGGTCCAGGACGCCACCAGGCGCTGTCCGTCGGGGTGGTCCACGGTCGCCGCGTCGAGCTCCAGGGTGTACGCGAGCGGCATGGTCGCGTCGCCGGCACCCGTGAGATCACGCACCCGTACCGTGTCGGGGTCCGTCCCGGGGTCGGCGGTGCCCAGCCGGCCCAGGTAGTTGAAGCCGATCTGCGGTTCGGGGTGAGCGGCCAGCTCCGGGCCCGTGACGGGGTTGAGGTGGCGCAGCATTCCGTAGCCGATGCCCTTGTCGGGGATGGCCCGCAACTGCTCCTTGACCGTCTTGAACGCGGTGCCGAGGGCGGGCCCGCCGGACCACAGTTCGTCCGCCGGGGCGGCGCCCGGGTCGACGGCGACCGGGTACAAGCTGGTGAACCAGCCGACGGTACGGGACAGGTCGGCACCGTCCACGATGTCCTCGCGGCCGTGGCCCTCCAGGCCCACCAGGACCGCGCTCCCCGCACCGCGGCCACGCTCCCGCCGCCAGCGGGCCACCGCGAGCGCGAGAGCGGTGAGCATCGCCTCGTCGGGGCCGGCGTGGAAGAGGGCGGGCACCGCGCCGAGGAGCGGCTCGGTCACCGCGGCGGGCAGCGTCACCGTCAGCCGCCGGGCCACCGCGACCACGTCGCGTGCCGGGTCCGTGCGACGGTCGGCGAGCAGCGGATCGGGGGTGGCGAGCACCGAGCTCCACACATCCAGTTCCGCGACGCGACGGTCGGTCAGGGCCTCCTTGACCAGCTCCTGCGACCACCGGCGCAGTGACGTGCCCACCGGATCGAGGCGGATCTCGGCGCCGGACCGCAGCGCGGTGAACGCGGCCTCCAGGTCCGGCACCAGGATGCGCCAGGACACACCGTCGACGGCCAGGTGATGGACGACCAGGGCCAGTCGGCCCTCGGTGTCCGGCCCCGCGTCGAACCAGACGGCCTGGAACATCCGGCCGTCGGCGGGGGCGAGCCGCTCCACGGCCGCGAGCACCTGCTCGGCGTACGCCTGCTGTGCCTGCTCTTCGTGTGTCTGTTCCTCGGTGACCTCGTGGCGGCGTACGCAGTCCTCGGCACGCACGGTGCCGCGGGCCGTGACCTCCAGCGTCCAGTCGCCCTGCGGGGTGTGGCCGAGGCGCAGGCGCAGCGCGTCGTGGTGGTCGAGCAGCGCCTGCAGGGCCGCGTGGACCTGGTCCTCGTCGAGGCCGGGCGGAACGGGCACAGTCAACGTCTGGTTGAAGGCGTCGATCCGGCCGCCCTGGCTCTGCTGCCAGTGCATGACCGGGGTGAGCGGCACCGGGCCGACCCCGTCGTCGGTGGCGGCCGGCGCCGGCCGCTCCGCCTCGGCCGCGCCGGCGAGCGCGGCGAGCCGGGCCACCGTCCGGTGCTCGAAGATCTCCCGCAGGCTCAGCGCGACGCCCTCCTTGCGCGCGCGGTGGGCCAGCTGGATGGAGCTGATCGAGTCGCCGCCCCGCTCGAAGAAACTGTCGTGGACGGAGACCGAGTCGACCCCGAGCACCTCGGCGAAGAGCCGGCACAGCAGGGCCTCACGATCGTCCCCGGGCTCCGTGCCCTGGGCCTGGACCGGCACCGCGCTCGCGGGTGCGGCGTCCACCGCGCCGGACCGAGGCAGCGACAGGCGGCCCCGGTCGGAGGCGGTGAACAGCGGTACGGAGCCGACGGGTCGGTCCGGGTCGGCGGCGAAGGCCGCCAGGACCGCGAGCAGCCGGTCGAGTATCTCGCGGCCGGCGCCCTTGGCGAACAGGTCCGGACGGTGGTCGAGGCGGACCGTCATACGCTCGCCGCGGACGGTGCCCTCCAGGTTGAGAGCGTAGTGCGTGGCGTCCACGGCGGAGGCCGAGACCGCGCCGATGTCCTCGGCGGAGTCCTGGAGGGTGTCGGTGTCGATCGGGTAGTTGGCGAAGATCGTGATGGCGTCGAAGAGCTGTCCGCCGCCGTGCAGTTGCTGGATCTCGGCGAGCCCGAGGTGCTTGTGGGCGAGGAGGTCGGCCTGTGCCTCCTGCAGGCGCCGGACCTGGTCGCCGAGGGAGAGCGCGGCGTCCAGGCGCAGCCGTACCGGCAGGGTGTTGATGAACAGGCCGACCATGCGCTCGACGCCGGGAAGCTCCGGCGGCCGGCCCGAGACGGTCTCACCGAAGACGACGTCGTCCCGGCCGGTGAGTGCGCCGAGGACCATTCCCCAGGCGGTCTGGACGACGCTGTTGAGGGTCAGACCGAGCGAGCGGGCCCGTTCGACCAGCGCGGCCGACAGCTGCGGGTCGACGTCCTCGACCAGGGTCGTGGGCAGCGAGGCACCCGTGCCGGGACCGGCCACCAGGGTGGGCTCGACCCCCACGAGCGCGCGCTTCCAGGCGAGTTCGGCCTCGGACCGGTCCTGCCGGGCGAGCCAGCCCAGGTAGTCCTTGTAGGGGGCGACCGGCGGCAGCGCCGCGGTGTCACCGCCGTTGTTGTAGAGGGCCAACAGCTCGCCGAGCACGAGCGGCATGGACCAGCCGTCGAGCAGGATGTGGTGAGCGGTGAAGACGAACCGGTACTCCTGGTCGGCCAGCTTGATCAGGGAGAACCGCAGCGGCGGGCGGGTCAGGTCGAACCGGCGGGTGCGGTCCTGCTCGAGCAGCCGCCGCAGTTCGGCTTCGCGGTCCGCCGCGGCGACGCCGCTGATGTCGGTCTCGGACCAGTCCGGCTCGACCTCGCGCAGAATGGCCTGGACCGGCTCGCCGGACTTGCGGTTGCGGAACGACGCCCGCAGGTTCTCGTGGCGGCCGAGCACACCTGCCACGGCGTCGCGCAGGGCGGCCACGTCCAGCTCACGCCGCAGGTCGACGGCCAACTGGATGACGTACACATCCGCACCCTGCTCGTCGTACAGGGCGTGGAAGAGCATGCCCTTCTGGAGCGGTGACAACGGCCAGATGTCGACGAATCCAGGCTTCGACACTTTGCTGTTTCCTTCCATCAGCTCAGATCCCTCTCGAATTCGTCGATCTCGTCCTGTGAGAGCTGCAGCAGGGACACGTCGGACGGGGTGAGGCCACCGGCCTCGGGCCGGGCCGCGAACGCGGCCAGGGCCTGAAGCGCCTCGAACCACAGGCCCGCGAGCTCTTGGACCTCCCGCTCGTCGAAGAGCGCCTCGGGCCAGGACCAGACGGCCACCAGCCGGACCCCGTCGGGCCGGTCCTGCGCCACCGCGCTGAGCCCGAGGGCGTGGGCCGGCGGTGCGGCCTCGGCACCGCCGGCGCCCAGCGTCTCGGTCGCCTCGGGCGGGGTCGCCCAGTCCTCGGACCGGGTGGCGGCCTCGTCGACGGCGGCGAAGCGGCCCAGGTAGTTGAAGCCGATCTGCGGCTCGGGGTGACCGGCCAGCTCCGGGCCCGTGACGGGGTTGAGATGGCGCAGCATTCCGTAGCCGATACCCTTGTCGGGGATGGCCCGCAGCTGTTCCTTGACCAGCTTCAGCGCGGTGCCGAGCGCCGGGCCGTCCGAGCCGAACCCGGGCCCGGCAGGGGTGCCCGGGTCGACGGCGGCGGGGTACAGGCTGGTGAACCAGCCGACGGTACGGGACAGGTCGGCCCCGTCCACGATCTCCTCACGGCCGTGGCCCTCCAGGCCCACCAGCACCGCGCTGCCCTCACCCCGGCCGCGCTCGCGTCGCCAGCGGGCCACCGCGAGCGCGAGACCGGTGAGCAGCACCTCGTCGACCGCCGCGTTGAACACTGCGGGCACCGTGCCGAGGAGCGGCGCGGCCACGGCGTCCGGCAGGGTGACCGTCAGCCGGCGTGCCGTGCGGGCCACGTCGACGGCGGGGTCGAGGGGCCGGTGCGAGAGCAGCGGGTCGGCTGTCGTGAGCACCGAGCGCCACAGGTCGAGCTCCCCCGCCCTGGCCGGTCCGGTCGCCTGCTCGGTGAGGTGCGAGGACCAGCGCCTGAACGAGGTTCCGACGGCTTCGAGCTCGGGCCGCCTGCCTTCGGTGACCGCCGTCCAGGCCTGTTCGAGGTCCTCCCGCAGCACCCGCCAGGACACGCCGTCCACGGCCAGGTGGTGGACCAGGATCAGCAGCCGTCCCGGCCGGCCGGGGCCGGCGTCGAACCAGACGGCACGGACCATCTCGCCCTCGGTGGGCGACAGCTCGGCCTGCGCCCGGCTCTGCGCCTCGGTGACGGCACCGATCAGCTCGCTCTGCGGTACGGCCGAGACGTCGGTCCGGCCGAGCAGCGCGACGGCATCGACGGAGCCACGCGGGGCGACCTCCAGCCGCACGCCCGCGGGGCCTGTCACGATCCGCGAACGCAGGATGTCGTGGTGGTCGAGTACGGCTTGCAGGGTCGCCGTGAGACGCCGTTCGTCCGCGTCCGCCGGGACCTGGAGGAGGGCCGCCTGGTGGACGGCGTCCGTCGGCCCGCCCCGCTCGTACAGGTCGAGCATGACCGGAGTGAGCGGCAGTTCACCGATGGCGTCCTCGGGCACCTCGCCCGCCGCCGGGCCCCCGTCCTCCTGGGCGATCCTGGCCAGCGCCCGGACCGTCTTGTACTTGAAGACGTCCCGCACGCCGATCAGCAGTCCCGCCTTGCGGGCCCGGCCGGCCAGCTGTATGGAGACGATGCTGTCCCCACCGCGCTCGAAGAAGTCGTCGTCGGGACCGACCTCGGCGACGCCGAGCAGCTCGGTGAAGAGCCCGGCGAGCACGGCCTCCCGTGACAGGGCGGCCGGCTCCTCGACGGGGTCCGCCGCTCCCCCGCCGTCGGCCGTGGCAGGCGGCCCGTCGCCGCCGACGGCCGGGGCGGCGGCCGACTGGTCCAGCCGCTGCCCGAGCCGGGCGCGAGCCTCGCTCCACCACTCGGTCAGCGGGTCGTCGGCCGGCCGCTCGACCGGCCGCTCCGTCTGCGCCGCGAAGGTCTCCAGCACCTCCCGCAGCCCGTCGGCGATCGTCTCGACCTCGGCCTTGGTGAACAGGTCGGGGCGGTATCCGAACCGACAGTGCAGCTGGTCCCCGGAGAGCCCGGCGTCGAGGGTGACCGGATAGTGGGCGGCGGAGTTCATCTCCAGGTCGACCGCCCGGACCCGGTCGCCGTCACCGCCGAAGCCGGCGCCGTCGGCGGGGATGTTCTGGAACACCAGGAGGGTGTCGAACAGCTCGCCCTTGCCGGTCCGGCGTTGCAGGTCGACGAGGCGGATGTGCTGGTGTGCCGTCAGCCGGAGCTGCTGTTCCCAGAGCCGGGACAGCGCGGCGCCGATCGGCTCACCGGGGCGGAAACTCGCGCGCACGGGCAGGGCGTTGATGAAGAGACCGACCATCCGCTCGATGCCGGGGACCTCGGGAGGACGCCCCGAGAGGGTCGCTCCGAACACCACGTCGTCGCGTCCGGTGAGCCGGGCCAGCAGCAGTCCCCAGGCGGCCTGGACGACCGTGTTCATCGTGGTGCCGTGCCGGCCGGCCAGCGCGGCGAGCCCGGCGACCAGGTCGCCGCCGAAGGTGACCGAGAGCTTCTCGGTCTCGACGGACATCCGGTCCGGATCGGCGGGCGCCAGCAGGGTGGGCTCGACCGAGGCGTCGAGCACCTCCAGCCAGGCGCGCTCTGAGGCCGCCCAGTCCTGGCGGCCCAGCCAGGACAGATAGGTGCGGTACGGACGGACCTCGGGCAGTCCGGCGGGGTCGCCGCCGGCCGCGTACAGGCGCATGAGCTCGTCGAGCAGGACCGGCGCGGACCAGCCGTCCATCAGGAGGTGATGGAGCGTCAGTACCAGCCGGGCGTGCCCGCCGCCTAGGCGAAGCAGCGTGCAGCGCAGCAGCGGGGGCCGGTCGACGTCGAACCGCTCCGCCCGCGCCTCCCGCATCACCCGCTCGACCGCGGCGGCGCGCCCGGCGTCGTCGAGATGGCTCAGGTCCGTCTCCGTCCAGGGGAGTTCGGTGTCCGCCGGGATGAACTGCACCGGCCGGGACAGCCCCTCATGGGCGAATCCGGCGCGCAGGTTCTCGTGCCGCTCCAGCAGCGCCCGAACCGCGGCGCGCAGCACCGGGGTCTGCGGGTCGCCGTCCAGGTCGAGTCCGAACTGGACGGTGTACACGTCGATGTCACGCTGGTCGTAGAGGGAGTGGAAGAGCAGTCCCTCCTGCAGCGGCGCCAGCGGCAGCACGTCGGCCAGCCTCCGCCCGCCCTGTTCGAGGAGGTCGATGTCCCGCTGTTCCAGGCGGACCAGCGGGAAGTCCGACGGGGTGCGTCCACCGGAGCGCGCGGCGTCGACGAGGAGCGTGCGCACCGCGCGCTGCCAGCACGCGGCGAGCTCCGCCAGGTCGGCCTCCCCGAACAGCGCCTCGGGCCATGCCCAGCGGGCCGTCAGCCGCACACCGTCGGGCCCGTCGTACGCCCAGGTCTCCATGTCGAGCGCGGACGTCACCGGCATGTCCGGGTCCTCCGCCGGGGTCGCCCGTACGGCGCCCGCCGAGCCGAGCGGCACCGAGCCGTCGGCGAGCGGCGCCTGGAACACGCCCCGGTGGGCGAACCTCAGCCGGGGGGTCGCGGCGGCGGCGAGCAGGGGCACGGTCTGGGGGTTGAGGTATCGGAGCAGTCCATAGCCACTGCCGTCGCCAGGGACCGCCGTCAGCAGCTCCTTGACCCGCTTCACGTGGTCGGCGGGGTGTCGGTCCGCTGCTCCGTCGGCGCCGAGGCGCACCGGGTGGGTGTGGGTGAACCGGCCCAGGGTGCGGGTGAGACCGGCCTCGCCGGTCCGGCCGTCCCGCTCCACGGCGACCAGGAATCCGGTGTCCGCGGGCAGGCTCTTGCGGGCACGCCACTCCTCGACGGCGGCGGCGATCGTGCCGAGCAGTACCTCCTCGGTGCCGGTGGCGAAGCTCTCCGGTACGTCCGTGAGCAGGGCCGCCGACTCGGTGGCGGACAGGGTCAGTTCCAGGTGCCGGACGGTGGCCGCGGTGTCGCGGGACGGGTCCAGCGGTCCCGCCGGCGGCGACGCGGTCCCGGTGCCGAGGAGGTCGGACCAGACCTGGAGTTCGTCGACGAGTTCCGGGGCGGCGGCCGCGGCGGCCCTTCCCTCGGCCCATGCCTTGTAGGGGGTGGCCACGGCCGGCAGTTGCGCCTCCGTTCCGGCCGTCACCGCCTCCCAGGCCGTGCGCAGGTCGGCGACGAGGATCCGCCAGGCGGCCGGGTCGGCGGCGAGGGTGTGCACCGCGAGCAGCAGCCGGTGCTCCCCCGCCGGCCCGCCGTCGAACCAGACGGCCCGGAACACGACGCCGTCCTCCGGCGCCAGGGTGGAGCGGACGGCGTCCGTCTGTCGTGCCACCTCGGCGGCCAGCGCGGCGGTGTCCGCCCCCGTCACATCGATCCGGGTGAGCAGCTCCGCGGCCCCGGCCTCCTCGCGCGGCCGGGCCTCAAGGCTCCATACCAGGTTTCCGGCCCGGCGGTTGAGCCGCAGCCGCAGGGTGTCGTGGTGGTCGAGCAGCGCCTGGAGCACGGCGTGCAGCCGGCGCTCGTCCGTGTCGCCGGGCAGCGCCAGGACGGCGGTGGCCACCGAGTGGGCGACCGGCCCGCCGCGTTCGCGCAGCACGTGCACGGCCGGGCTCAGCGGGATCTCGCCGATGCCACTGTCGTCGGCGGAGGTGGGGGCGGAGGCGGCGGACGCGCTGTCCGGCTCGTCGGCTCCCGTGGCCGCGGCGGCCAGCTCCTCGACCGTGGCGTGGCGCAGCACGTCCGCGGCGGTGAACTCCAGGCCCGCTTCGAGGGCCCGGCTGACCAGTTGGATCGAGACGATGCTGTCCCCGCCGAGGGCGAAGAAGCTGTCGTCGATGCTCACCCGCTCGACTCCGAGGAGGTCGCGGATCAGCTCGCAGAGCAGTGTCTCCTTGGCGTCGCGCGGAGCCCGGCCCCCGTCCTGCGAGCCGAAGTCCGGTTCCGGCAGCGCCTTGCGGTCGACCTTGCCGTTGGCGTTCAGCGGCAGCGCGTCCACCGCGGTGTACGCGGCGGGCACCATGTACTCCGGCAGCAGCTCGGCGAGATGCCGGCGCAGCGCCTCGGCGGTGACCTCGGCTCCGGCGGCCGGAACCGTGTAGGCGACCAACTGCCGGCGGTCGTCGTGCCCCTGGTGGAGCAGCACGGCCGCGCGGGCGATGCCGGGGTGGGCCGTGAGCGCCGCTTCGATCTCGCCGAGTTCGACGCGGAAGCCGCGTATCTTCACCTGGTCGTCGGCACGTCCTGCGAACTCCAGCTGCCCGTCGGCGTTCCAGCGCACCAGGTCACCCGTGCGGTAGAACCGCTCGCCCGGCGCCCCGAAGGGGTTGGCGACGAAACGCTCCGAGGTCAGCGCGGGCCGGCCCAGGTAGCCGCGGGCGAGGCCGTCGCCGGCGATGTAGAGCTCCCCGGTGCCGCCGACGGGCACCGGCATCAGGGAGGCGTCGAGCACGTACACCCGGGTGTTCCACAGCGGGGCGCCGATCGGCGGGTGCACCGCGCCGGACTGCGGGCGGCTCATGGTGGAGCAGACGGTCGCCTCGCTGGGTCCGTACACGTTGAGCAGGCGCCGGCCCGCGGACCAGTACGCCACCTGGTCGGGCGGGCAGGCCTCGCCGCCGACCGCGAGGGTGCGCAGGCTGGGCAGCGGGATGTGCGGCACGGTGGCGAGCACACCGGCGGTGACCTGCAGGTGGGTGACGCCGTGGTCGTCGACGAGCGTGGCCAGTTCCTGGCCGGCCGGCGACTGGTGTCCCTCCGGCAGCACCAGCGTGGCGCCGCTGAGCAGCGTCATCGACAGGTCCGCCATCGAGACGTCGAAGCTCGGCGACACGGCTTGCAGGACGCGGCTGTCCGCGTCGATCGCGAAGTTCTCCGCGTGCGCTCCCGCCATGCCCGCGATGCCCCGGTGGGTGACCAGGACGCCCTTGGGCCGGCCGGTCGACCCCGAGGTGTAGATGACGTACGCGGGGTGGTGCAGGCCGAGCGGGTGAACACGGTCGGTGTCGGTGGGGTCGGTGGCGGGGGCGGCGGCCACGGCGGCCCGCACGTCCTCGGCGTCGGCGCGGTGCACGGCGGCGCCGGACAGGGCCGGGCTCCCGGCCGTCTCGCCGGTGGCGACCACCAGCGCGGGGCGCGCGTCCTCGACGATGTAGGCGATGCGCTCGGCCGGATAGCCGGGGTCGACCGGCAGATGGGCGGCGCCCGCCTTGAGGACGCCGAGGGTGATCGCGAGCCAGTCCGTCGAGCGTGGCACGACGACCGCCACGCGCTGCTCGGGGCCGACTCCCTGTCCGATGAGGTAGTGCGCCCACTGGTTGGCCCGGGCGTTCAGTTCGCCGTAGGTCAGCCGTGTGGGGCCGGCGATCACCGCCGGGTGGCCGGGAGTGGCCGCCGCCCGCTGCTCGAACAGGGTGGGGAAGGTCGCCGCCGCCACCGCGCGGGCGGTGTCGTTCCAGGTGGTGAGGACCTGCTCGCGCTCCGTCCCGGACAGCAGGCCGATCCGGCTGACCGGCAGCCGCGGGTCGTCGGCGACCGCGTCGAGCAGGGCGGTGAACCGGGCCGCGACCGACTCGGCCGTGGCCCGGTCGAACAGATCGGTGCGGTAGCTGATCAGGCCCCGCAGGCCGGTGGGGCTGCCATCGCCACCGAAGGTCTCCCGCAGCTCCATGCCCAGGTCGGTCTTGGCCGACGTCAGCTCGATGTCCTCGGGCTCGACCGTGAGGCCGGGCAGTTCCAGGCGTGCCGCCGCGTTGTTCTGGAAGGCGAGGAACACCTGGAACAGCGGGGTGTGGGCCAGCGACCGCGCGTCGGGGCCGAGGTGGTCGACCAGCCGTTCGAAGGGCAGGTCCTGATGGGCGTAGGCGGCCAGGTCCGCGGCCCGGACCCGGCTCAGCAGTTCGCCGAAGGACGGGTCGCCCGAGGTGTCGGTGCGCAGCACCAGGGTGTTGACGAAGAAGCCGACGAGGTCTTCGAGGGCTTCGTCCGGGCGGCCGGCGGTCGCGGTGCCGAGGGGGATGTCGGTACCGGAGCCGAGCCGGGTGAGCAGGGCCGCGAGCCCCGCCTGGGCCACCATGAAGAGGCTCACCTGGTGGGCGCGGGCGAGGGCGATGAGGCGGGTGTGCAACTCGGCGTCGCAGGAGAACTCGACGGTGGCGCCGTCACCGGTCATCTCGGCCGGGCGGGGCCGGTCGGTGGGCAGCGCGAGCTCCGCCGGGGCACCGGCCAGGGTCTTCTCCCAGAAGGCCAGCTGGCGCGCGGCCAGGCCGGCCGGGTCGTTCTCGTCGCCGAGGAGCTCCCGCTGCCAGAGGGTGTAGTCGGTGTACTGCACGGGCAGCGGCGCGAAGTCGGGCGCCCGCCCACTGTGCCGGGCCGCGTAGGCGGTGGACAGATCGCCGGCCAGCGGGGCGTTGGACCAGCCGTCGGAGGCGATGTGATGGACGTTCAGGAGCAGGACGTGCTCGGTGTCGGAGATGCGGAACAGGTTGACGCGCAGCGGGAGTTCGGCCGCCAGGTCGAAGCCGTGGGCGGCGGCGTCGCGCAGTGCCCGCCCGATCGTCTCCGGTGCGGCCTCGACGATCTCGATGGGCACGTGGGCGTCGGCGGGAGCGAGAACGGCCTGCCGGGGCCTGCCTCCGGTGTCCGGGAACACGGTCCGCAGACTCTCGTGGCGGGCCACGACGTCGGCGACGGCCGCGCGCAGGGCGTCCATGTCGAGGGCGCCCCGGAGCCGGACACCGATCGGGATGTTGTACGCCCCCGACGGGCCCTCGAGCCGGTTGAGGAACCACAGCCGGCGCTGCGCGAACGACAGCGGGATCTCCTCGGGTCGCCGGCGTACCGCGAGCTCGGGGCGCGCGGAGCCGCCGGGGGCGACCCGGGTGGCGAGCCGTGCCGGAGTGCGTGCCTCGAAGACCGCCCGGACGTCGACCTCGGCCCCGAAGGCCGAGCGGACCCGGCTGAGCAGGCGGACCGCGCTCAGCGAGTTGCCGCCGAGCTCGAAGAAGTCGTCGTCCACGCCCACCTCGGGCAGGTCGAGCACCTGGCCGAAGAGACCGCACAGGATCTCCTCCTGCGGGGTGCGCGGGGCCCGTACGGTGGCAACCGCGGTGAACTCGGGCTCGGGCAGCGCCTTGCGGTCCAGCTTGCCGTTGATGGTGACCGGCAGCTCGTCGAGGACGACGACGGCCTCCGGGACCATGTAGTCGGGCAGGGCGGCCGCGAGCCGCTCGCGCAGGTCCGGGCCCGTGAGGGCGTGCGCGGCCGCGGGCACGGCGTACGCGACCAGTCGGCCGCCGTCCGCGCCGTCCCTGACCACCACTGCCTGGGCCGCCACGCCGGTCAGGGCGGCGACCGCCGCGGAGACCTCGCCCAGTTCGACGCGGTGACCGCGGATCTTCACCTGGTCGTCCGCGCGGCCGACGAACACCAGGTTCCCGTCGGCGAGCCGGCGCGCCACGTCGCCGGTGCGGTACATCCGGGAGCCGACCGGGCCGTACGGGTCGGCGGTGAACCGCTCCGAGGTCAGCGCGGGCCGGCCGAGGTAGCCGCGGGCGAGGCAGGGGCCCGCCAGGTACAGCTCGCCCGCCACGCCGGCCGGGACCGGACGCAGCGCCGAGTCCAGGACGTACGCCCGGACGTTGGCCTGCGGTCGGCCCATCGGGACCGGTCCGGCGGGGAGTTCGGCACCCGGCTCGATTTGGAACTCGGTGACGTTCACGGTCGCCTCGGTGGGTCCGTACACGTTGCGGACGACGGCATCCGGGTGGCGCTCCCGCCACGCGGTGAGCGCCTCGCCGAGCAGGGCCTCGCCGCCGAGGAGGAGTTCGGTGGCGGGTGAGTACGCGGCGGGCAGGGCGCCGAGGAGCGGAAGGTGGCTGGGGGTCGCCTTCATGAAGGTGACCGGGGTCGCGGCCAGCCGTGCGGAGACCTCGGGGTTCTCCGCCAGGGCGGTGATCAGCACGGTGCCGCCGACGGTCAGCGGGGTGAACAGTGCCGTGACCGTCAGGTCGAAGGAGACCGGCGAGTGCAGCAGCGCGAGCCCCGTGGCGCCCGGGTAGGCGAGTCCGGTCCAGCCGAGGTAGTCGACGACCGAGCGGTGCTCGACCACCACGCCCTTGGGACGTCCCGTGGAGCCGGAGGTGTAGATCACGTACGCCGGGTGGCCGGGGGTCAGCGGCGCCGTCCGGTCGGCGTCCGACGGGTCGTGGGACGGGTGTCCGGCGATCTCGGCGGCCGTCTCCGCGTCGTCGACGACCACGGCCTCGACGGCGTGCTCGGGCAGCGCGGTGGCCGTGGCCCGGGTGGTGAGGAGGATCCGCGGTCGGGCGTCGTCGAGCAGGTGGGTGATGCGTCCGGCCGGGTGGGCCGGGTCGACCGGCACGTACGCGGCACCGGACTTGAGTACCGCGAGCAGCGCCACGACCAGTTCGGCCGAGCGTTCCATGGCGACCGCGACCAGCTGCTCGGGACCGGCGCCCCGGGCGATCAGGGCGTGTGCGAGGCGGTTGGCCCGCTCGTCGAGCTCGGTGTACGTGAGCTCCGTACCGCCGTCGATCAGCGCGATCGCGTCCGGGGTGCGGGCGGCCTGAGCCTCGATCAGCTCACCGACCACGGCCTCGGACAGCGGTACTGCGGGGCCGGCGGCGCCCGTGGTCAGCTGCCGGGTCTCCTCCTCGTCGAGGAGTCCGAGCCGGCCCACGGGGGTGTCGGGTGCCGACGCGACGGCTTCGAGAACCCTGCGCAGCTGCCGGGTCGCGGACGTCACCAGCCCCTCGTCGAGGAGGTCGGAGCGGTAGTACCAGTTGAGCACCATCCGGCGGTCGTCCTGCATCACGACCATGCCGAGGGGGTAGTGGTTGTCGCCCTTGGTGTCGACCTCGCTCAGCGTGAGGCCGTGCACGGTCTCCTGGGCGCCGGGGTCCGCGGGGAAGTTCTCGAAGACGACGGCGGTGTCGAACAACGTGCCCAGGCCGGTCAGTCGTTGGAGGTCGGCGAGGCCCAGGTAGTGGTGGGCGAGGAGTTCGACGCGCCGCGCCTGGACCCGGGAGAGCGTGTCGATGAGGGAGACGTCCGGGTCGACCCGGACGCGTACCGGCACGGTGTTGCTGAACAGGCCGACCATCGACTCGACGCCCGGCAGCTCCGGCGGCCGGCCGGAGACCGTCTCACCGAACAGCACGTCGTCGCGGCCGGTGAGACCGGCGAGCACCAGGCCCCAGGCGCCCTGCACCACGGCGTTCATGGTGAGGCCGTGGGCCCGGGCCGCCGCGGTGAGCGCGGCGGTCAGGTCGGCCGGGAGCTCGTCCACGATCCGGCCCGGCAGGGCGGCGGCGTGACCGGCCGCCCCCGGGGCGACCAGCGTCGGCTCGTCGATCCCGGCGAGCGCCGTGCGCCAGGCGGCCTCGGCCGAGTCGCGGTCCTGGGCGGCGAGCCAGGTCAGGTACTCCTTGTACGGGACGACGGGCGGCAGCGCCGAGGCGTCGCCGCGCTGCCCGTACAGCGCGAAGAGCTCACCGGCGAGGACCGGCGCCGACCAGCCGTCGAGCAGCAGGTGGTGGGCGGCGAACAGCAGCCGGTGGAGGTCCGGTCCGAGCCTGATCAGGGTGAAGCGCAGCAGGGGCGGACGCTCCGGGTCGAAGCGCCGGGACCGCTCCTGGACCAGCAGCCGGTCCAGTTCGGCACGCTGCTCCGGCTCGCCGAGGGCACTCAGGTCGATCTCGTTCCAGGGCGGTTCGACCTCACCCGGGATCAGCTGAACGGGCACGCCCTGCGCGGTGCGGTGGAAGGAGGCGCGCAGGCTGGCGTGCCGGGCGAGCAGTCCGGCGACGGCGGCGCGCAGCGCCTGGGTGTCGAGCTCCCCGCGCACGTCCAGGGCGAGCCGGGTGATGTAGACGTCCTCGGCCTGCTGGTCGTACTCGGTGTGGAAGAGCAGCCCCTCCTGGAGGGGTGAGAGCGGCAGCACGTCGGTGAGGCGGGGCTGGGCCTGTTCCAGACGGGCGATCTCGTCCTGGGTCAGGTCGACGAGGGTCAGGTCGGACGGGACGAGCCCGCCGGCGCCCTCGGGCCGGTCGGCGCACTCCACCAGGGCGCGCAGGGCGTCGAACCACGCCTCGGCAAGCAACCGTACGTCGTCCTCCGCGAACAGTTCGCCCGGCCAGGTCCAGGTCGCGGTGAGGCGCGGCCCGTCGCTGTGGGTCTCGGTGACCGCGTTGGCGGTGAGGGTGTACGGCAGCGGGGTGGCGGCGTCCGCGCCGCCACCCAGGCCGTCCGTCTCCCCTCCCCCGGCGGCATCGGTGTCGGACGAACCACCGATGCGTCCCAGGTAGTTGAAGCCGATCTGCGGCTCGGCGAACCTGGCCAGGGTCACGGCGGTCCGTGGGTTGAGGTAGCGCAGCAGCCCGAAGCCGATGCCGTTGTCGGGGATGGCCCTCAGTTGTTCCTTGACGGCCTTGAGCGCGGTGACGAGGGCCGTGCCGCCCGAGGCGAGCGCGTCGGTCCCGGCCGCGCCCGGGTCGAGCCGTACGGGGTAGAGGCTGGTGAACCAGCCGACCGTGCGGGAGAGATCGGCCCCTTCGACGATCTCCTCGCGGCCGTGGCCCTCCAGGCCCACCAGGACGGAGGAGGTGTCGCCGCGGCCCTGGCGGCGGCGCCAGTCGGCCACGGCGACGGAGAGCGCGGTGAGGAGTACGTCGTTGATCTGTGCGTTGAAGGCGGCCGGTACCCGGCCGAGCAACGGCTCGGTGAGGTCGGCGGGCAGCCGCAGGGTGAGGTGCCCCGCGGTGGCGAGGGTGTCCGTCGTCGGGTCGAGCGGGCGGTCGGTGAGCAGCGGGTCGGGTCCGGAGAGGATCGAGCGCCACAGGGGGAGTTCGCGGATGCGGTCGGGTTCGCCGGCTGCCGCGGTCAGCTGCTGGGCCCAGCGGCGGAAGGAGGTACCCACCGGTTCGGGGGTGAAGGCGGTGCCCTGGGCGGCCGCCTCGAGTGCGGCGGAGATCTCGGGCAGCAGGATGCGCCAGGACACCCCGTCCACCGAGAGGTGGTGGATCACCAGCAGCAGCCGGCCGGGCCGGTCGGCTCCGGCGTCGAACCAGACGGCCTGGACCATGCGTCCCCGCTCGGGGGCGAGACGGGCCTGGGCGGCGGCGAACTCCCGCTCGGTGGCGGCGCGCAGAGCGTCCGCGTCGAGGCCCGCGACATCGACCCGGTACAGCGACTCGGAGGCCGCGACGGTGCCGGGCGGGGTGACCTCCAGGGTCCACTCGCCGATGTCCTCGATACGGGTGAGCTTGAGCCGCAGCGCGTCGTGGTGGTCGAGGAAGGTCTGCAGCACTCCGGTGAACCGGTCGGTGTTCAGTCCGGCGGGCACCGGCAGCGGCATCGCCTGGTTGAACGGGTCGACGGGACCGCTGTGTTCGCTGAACCAGTGGATGATCGGGGTCAACGGGACGCCGCCCACGCCGTCGGACGCGGCGCGGCGGCGCGCGGGCGCGGTGCCCTCGGTGGCCACGGCGGCGAGCGCCTCGACGGTCTTGTGGGTGAACACGTCGCGCGGAGTGAAGCGCAGCCCGGCCTTGCGGGCGCGGCTGATCAGCTGGATGGAGCCGATGCTGTCGCCGCCGAGCTCGAAGAAGCTCTGGTCCACCCCCACCTTCTCCACGCCGAGCACCTCGGCGTAGAGCGTGCAGAGCAGCTCCTCGCGTGCGGTGGCGGGGGCGCGGCCCTCGGCGGGGGTGAACGCCGGGGCGGGCAGGGCCTTGCGGTCCAGCTTGCCGTTGACCATCAGCGGCAGGGTGTCGAGGGCGACGACGAGCGCGGGCACCATGTACTCCGGCAGCAGCCCCGCGACATGGGTCCGCAGGGCCTCGGCGTCGACGGGGTCCGGACCGGCCGGGACCACATGGGCGACGAGCTGCTTCACCCCCGGCTGGGCCTCGTGCACCACTACGGCGGCCCGGTCCACGCTCTCGTGGCGGGACAGGACGCTCTCGATCTCGCCGAGCTCGATGCGGAACCCGCGCACCTTCACCTGGTCGTCCGCGCGCCCCACGAACTCCAACTGGCCGTCCTCGCTCAGTCGTACGACGTCGCCGGTGCGGTACATCCGCTCACCGGGGGCGCCGAAGGGGTCGGCGACGAAGCGCTCCGAGGTCAGCCCGGGACGCCGCAGGTAGCCGCGGGCGAGACCGGCGCCCGCCACGTACAGCTCGCCCTCGGTGCCCTGGGGCACCCGGCGCAGGGCGGCGTCGAGGACGTAGGCGCGGGTGTCGCGCACCGGTGTGCCGATCGGCGGGACGGCGCCGGTGGCCTCCAGGGGAGCGCTCATCGACACCGCCACGGTCGACTCGGTGGGGCCGTAGGCGTTGACCATGCGCCGGCCGGGTGCCCAGCGCGCCACGAGCTCGGGCGAGCAGGCGTCTCCGCCGACGACCAGGCAGGCGAAGCCGGGGAGGTCCACGGCGGGGACGCTGGCCAGCGCGGCCGGCGGGATCAGGGCGTGGGTGACCCGCCGTCCGGCGATCACCTCGGCCAGCGGCTCGCCGGCGAGCGGGCCCGGGTCGGGTACCACGAGGGCGGCGCCGGACGTCAGCGTCATGCACAGTTCCAGCACCGAGGCGTCGAAGCTGGGCGAGGAGAACTGCAGGACGCGGCTGGTGCCGTCCACCGCGAACCGTTCCCGCTCGGTCGCGGCGAAGGCGGCGAGACCGGCATGGCTGACGACGACGCCCTTGGGCGTGCCGGTCGAGCCCGAGGTGTAGATCACGTACGCGGGCGAGGCGACCGGGACGGGTCCCGCGGACCGGCGGCCGGCACCGTCCCGGTGCAGGTCTGCCTCTTGGAGCGCGTCGAGGACGACGACGGGGGTCCGGCCAGAGCGGGGCACCGCGTTCTCGTACACCGTGCTGGTGAGCACCGCCGCCGGTCGCGCGTCGTCGAACATGAAGGTGATGCGCTCGGCCGGGTAGTCGGGATCCACCGGAAGATAGGCGGCTCCCGCCTTCATCACGGCGAGGGACCCGACCACGGACTCCACGGAGCGGCCGAGGACGAGGGCCACGACCTGTTCGGGCCCGACGCCGTCGGCCGCGAGGCGCTCGGCGAGCGCGTCGGTACGCGCGTCCAGTTCGGCGTAGGTCAGGGAGAGCGCCGCGGACTCCACGGCGACGGCGTCCGGGGTGCGCGCGGCCTGGGCCGCGAACAACTCGGGGAAGGTGGCCTGCGCGACCGTGTGCCCGGCGGCGCTCTCGGCCCCGACCAGCCGCTCCCGCTCACCGTCGGCCAGCAGGTCGAGCCCGGCCACGGTCTGGGCGAGGTCGTCGGTCAGGGCCTGAAGGATCCGCACCAGCCGCCCGCCGATGACCTCGACCTGCTCGGGTCGGAAGAGGTCGGGCCGGTAGTTGAGCAGCAGCCGCAGCTTGCCCTCGTACACGTGCGAGACCAGGCAGAGCGGGTAGTGGTTGGCGTCCAGGACGTCGAAGCCGTCGATGGTCAGGTCGTCGACGAGGTCGCGCAGGGCCTGCAGGTCGAAGGGGAAGTTCTCGAACGCCACGTAGGTGTCGAAGAGTTCGGCGTGCCCGGAGAGCCGGTGGATGTCCCGCATCCCGGTGTACTGGTGGGCCATCATCTCCAGGTGCTCGCCCTGGAGCCCGGCGAGGACGGTGCCGAGTGAGTCGCCGCCGCCCAGGCGGACCCGGACCGGCAGGGTGTTGATGAGCATGCCGACCATGCGCTCGACGCCGGGCACCTCGGGCGGCCGGCCGGAGACGACCGTGCCGAACACCACGTCCTGGCGGCCGGTGAGCACCGACAGCAGCAGCGCCCAGGAACCGTGCACGGCACTGGAGAAGGTGAGGCCGTTCGCGCGCAGCCGGGCCGAGAGGGCCTCGGTGGCGTCGGCCGACAGTTCGAGGACCAACTGCTCGGGGTGGACGACCTCGCGGGCCGGGTCCGAGGGGACGAGGCGGGTGGGTGCGTCGATGCCGGCGAGCGCCCGGCGCCAGGCCTCCTCGGAGGCCTGCTGGTCCTGCCGGGCCAGGTGGGCGAGGTGGTCGCGGAACGGAGTGACCCGCGGCAGTGCGGAGGCGTCACCCCCACTGGCATACACCGCGAGCAGCTCACCGAGGAGCACGGACGTCGACCAGCCGTCGAGCAGGATGTGGTGGAAGGTGCACAGCAGGCGGTACGCGTCGTCGGCGAGCCGCACCAGGCGGTACCGCATCAGCGGCGGCCGGGCGAGGTCGAAGGAGTGGGCCTTCTCCTCGGCCTGGATCCGCCGCAGCTGCGCGGCCTTCTCCGTCTCGCCGAGGTGTCTGAGGTCGCTCTCGGACCAGGGGACCTCGACGGTGCGCGAGACGACCTGCACCGGACGGCTCTGCTTGGGGTGGAGGAAGCCCACCCGCAGGTTGGCGTGCCGGTCCAGCAGCGCCTGCGCGGCGGCCCTGAGCGTCGCGGCGTCCAGGGAGCCGCCCAGGTCGAGCACCACCTGCACGGTGTAGACGTCGTTCCCCGACTCGTCGTACAGCGCGTGGAAGAGAAGCCCCTCCTGAAGCGGGGACAGCGGAAGGATGTCCTCAGGACCCGACTTCTTCATTACAGCGTCCTCCACTCGGCTTCGAGCCCGTCGATCTCGTCTTGGGATAGCTCCACCAGCGCCAGGTCCGATGGGGTGTGGCCGCCCGCGTCGGGGCGCTCGGCGTACTCCGTCAGCGCGCGCACCGCGCGGAACCAGGTGTCCGTGAGTTCACGGACGTCGGCGTCGGACAGCAGCCGGCCCGGCCAGGTCCAGACAGCCGTCAGGCGAGGCCCGTCCGGCTCCTGCCGGACGACCGCGTCGACCTCCAGCTGATGGGACAGCGGCAGGTCGGCGCCTTCGGCCAGGACCACGTCGGACTCGGCCGCCGGGCTCCAGTCGCCGCCGGGGGCCTCGGCACGCCCCAGGTAGTTGAAGAGCAGGGGTGCGGTGGCCAGCCCGGCGAGCCGGGGCCCCGCGTCCGGGTCGAGGTGGCGCAGCAGCCCGTATCCGATGCCTTCGCCGGGTACGTCCCTGAGCTGTTCCTTGACCGTGCGCAGCACGCGGCCCGCCTCGGGGCCGCCCGCCCACAGGTCGTCCCAGTCCTCGACGCCGGGGTCGAGGCGGGCCGGGCGGATGGTCGTGAACCAGCCGACCGTACGGGACAGGTCGAGCCCGTCGGCGATCTCCTGCCGGCCGTGGCCCTCCACGTCGATGAGGGCCCCGGTGCCCCCGCCGAGGTCTCGGTGGCGGCGCCAGTGCTCCACCGCCACGGTGAGCGCGGTGATCAGCACCTCGTGCACGCTCGCGTTCAGCGCCCCGGGCACCCGGTCGAGCAGGGCGGTGGTGGTGTCGGCGGCGAGTGTCCGGGTGAGCTTCCGGGCGGCTCCCGCGGTGTCCCTTGCCGGGTCGAGCGGCCGGTCGGTCAGAGCGGGCGCGGGCAGCGCGAGCGTGCGCGCCCAGTGGTCCTCCTCGGCGGCCCGGGCGGCGGTCTGCGCTCCGAGCAGCTCGGCCCAGCGGCGCAACGGCGTTCCCACCGGGGCGAGTTCGGGCTTCTTACCGACGGCCACGGCCTCCCACGCGGCCCGCAGATCGGGCAGCAGGACGGCCCAGGAGACGCCGTCCACCACCAGGTGGTGTGCGGCGAAGAGCAACCGTCCCGGCTCGTCGGGCCCGGCGTCGAACCAGACCAGCTGGACCATCACGCCGGACTGGGGGGCCAGTCGGTCCCAGGCCGCGCGCGCCTCCCGCCCGATCGTCGTGCGCAACGCCTCACCCAGGAGCCCGGCGGTGTCGACCCGGCGGACCAGTCCGGCCGCCGCGACGCTGCCGCGCCCGGTGATCTCGTACGTCCAGCGGCCGTCGGAGCCGGTCCGGTCCTGCCGGGTGCGCAGGGCGTCGTGCCGGTCGATCACCGCCTGCAGCGCGGTGGCCAGTTCGCTCTCGCCGAGCCCGGCCGGCACCTGGACGAGAGCGCTCTGGTGGAAGGCGTCGACGGGACCGCCGCGCTCCTCCAGCCATCGCATGATCGGGGTCGCGGGGAGCGCGCCGACACCGGCGTTCTCGTCGGCCTCCGCGGGGGCGGCCGCCTGGGTGGTCTGGGCGGCGAGCGCCGCCACCGTCTTGAGCTCGAACACCTCCTTCGGGGAGAACATGAGGCCCTTGCGGCGGGCGCGGGCCACCAGCTGGATGGAGACGATGCTGTCGCCGCCCAGCTCGAAGAAGCTCTGGTGCAGCCCGACGCTCTCGCGGCCGAGCACCTCGGCGAAGAGCCCGGCGAGGGTCTCCTCCCGCGGGGTGCGCGGCACGTCGGTGCCGCTGTCGACGGCCGGCCGCGGTGCGGGCAGGGCCTTGCGGTCGAGCTTGCCGTTCGGGGTGAGGGGCAGGGTGTCGAGGACGACGACGGCGGCCGGCACCATGTAGGCGGGCAGCGGCCCCGCCGCCCAGTTGAGGATCTCGGCAGGGTCCACGGTCTCGTCCGCCGCGGGGACGACGTAGCCGACGAGCTGACGGTGCCCCGGGGTGTCCTCGCGCACCGTGGCGGCGGACCGCGCGACCCGCGGGTGCCGGGCCAGCGCGGCCTCGATCTCGCCCAGTTCGATGCGGAAGCCGTTCAGCTTGATCTGGTCGTCGACGCGCCCGAGGTAGTCGAGGTGGCCGTCGGCACGCCAGCGGCCCACGTCGCCGGTGCGGTACATGCGGGCGCCCGCCGGTCCGTACGGGTCGGCGACGAACCGCTCCGCGGTCAGACCCGGCCGGTTCAGGTAGCCGCGGGCGAGCTGTCCGCCGCCGATGTAGATCTCGCCCGAGGCGCCGGGCGGTACGGGGTTGAGGACGGGGTCGAGGACGCGGATCACCGAGTTCCACATCGGCCGGCCGATCGGCACGGGGCCACCGGGAACGCTGTCGTCCGGGCCGATCCTGAACCCCACACAGCCGACGGTGGCCTCGGTCGGCCCGTACTCGTTGACGACCGTGATCCCCGGCCGGTGGCGGCGCAGTTCGTCGACGGTCTCACCGAGCAGCATCTCGCCGCCCACGACCAGTTCGCGGGTGGGCGAGAACTCCTCGGGCAGCACACCGAGCAGGGCCAGATGGGCGGGGGTCGCCTTCAGGAAGGCCGGGCGCGGGGAGCCGTCGCCGGGGCCTTCGAGGGCGGTGACGCGCACCGGACCACCGGAGATCAGCGGGGCGTACAGCGAGGTGACGGTCAGGTCGAAGGAGACCGGCGAGTGCAGCAGGGTGCCGTCGGCGACGGAGGGGTAGTACTCACGTGCGTACTCCAGGTAGACCGCCACGGACCGGTGGGTCACGGCGACGCCCTTGGGGCGGCCGGTGGAGCCGGAGGTGTAGATGACGTAGGCGGGGTGGGCGGGGTCCAGCGGCCGCGCGCGGTCGGCGTCGGTCGGGTCGCCCGGGTCCGCCGACGGCCCGTGGTGCTCCTCGGTGACGTCGAGGACCGGCACATCGGTGGGCGGCAGCGCGTCCCGGGTCTGCGGGCCGGCCAGGACGAGGGCGGGGGCCGCGTCCTGGAGCATGTAGGCGATCCGCTCGTCGGGGTACTCCGGGTCGACCGGGACGTAGGCGGCACCGGACTTGAGGACCGCGAGGAGCGCGATCACCAACTCCGCCGAGCGGGGGAGTAGTACCGCGATCCGCTGCTCGGGACCGGCGCCGGCGGCGATCAGGGTGCTCGCCAGCCGGTTGGCCCGGGCGTTGAGTTCGGCGTACGTGTAGGTGCGGTCGTGCTCGGTCAGGGCCGGCGCCTCCGGGGTGCGGGCGGCCTGGCGCTCGAAGAGCGCGGGCAGCAGCAGCTCCGGCTCGACCACCGGCGACTGGCCGAACTCGCCCAGGACCAGGTGCCGTTCGCGCTCGGTGAGGATGTCGATATCGGCGATGCGCTGCCCGGGGTCGGCCGTGAAGGCGTCGAGGACCCGCAGGAGGCGGACGCTCATGGCCTCGACGGTGGCGCGGTCGAACAGGTCGGTGCTGTATTCGAGCCGGCCGCTGATCCCGGCGGCGGCCTCGTGGCCCGCCGAGCGCTCGTCGAGCCCGAAGAGCAGGTCGATCTTGGTGACCCCGGGATCGACCTGCTGCGGGGTGGTGAGCAGGCCCGGCAGCTCGAGGTTCGACTCGACGGGTGTCTGCACGTCCATCATCACCTGGAACAGCGGGTTCCTGGCGAGCGAGCGCTCCGGGTTGAGCGCCTCGACCAGGCGCTCGAAGGGCACGTCCTGGTGGGCGTGGGCGGACAGCGACATCTCCCGTGTGCGCTCGATGAGCTGACTGACGCTCGGGTTGCCGGAGACGTCGTTGCGGAACACCAGGGTGTTCACGAAGCAGCCCACGAGGTCGTCGAGCCGGGCGTCGCCGCGCCCGGCCACGGCGCTGCCCAGCGGGATGTCCTCTCCCGCGCCGAGTTTGCTCAGGAGCACCGCGACCGCGCTCTGCAGCACCATGAAAAGGCTGGCCCGGTGGGTCCTGCCCAGTTCGATCAGGCGCCGGTGCAGGGCCGCCTCGACCTCGAAGCGCACGATGTCGCCGCGCTGGCTCAGCTCGCCGGGCCGCGGCCGGTCGGTGGGCAGGTCCAGTTCCTCGGGGAGCCCGGCCAGGGTCTTCGTCCAGTGGGCGAGCTGCCGGGCCAGCGGGCTGTCCGGGTCGTTCTCGTCGCCGAGCACCGAATGCTGCCACAGGGTGTAGTCGGCGTACTGCACCGGCAGCGGTGCGAAGGCCGGGGGTTCGGCGGCTGTGCGGGCGGTGTAGGCGAGGCCCAGGTCACGGGCGAGGGGCGCGAGCGAGAGGCCGTCGGCGACGATGTGGTGCAGCACGACGAGCAGCACGTGGTCCTCGGGCCCGAGAAGGAGCAGCCGGGGCCGTACGGCGAGTCCCTCGGTGAGGTCGAAGCCCTCGGCGACCACCTCGGCGACGGTCGCGTCCACGGTGGCGGCGTCGGCCGTCCGCTCGGTGAGCGTCACCTCCAGGGCGGCCTCGGCCGGGGACAGGACGCGCTGGCGCGGCTTTCCGTCCGTCTCCGGGAAGGTGGTGCGCAGGCTCTCGTGGCGGGCCAGGACGTCGTGGAAGGCCTCGGCGAGCGCGCTGCGGTCCAGCCTGCCGGTGAGTCTGAGGGCGAGGCCCATGTTGTACGCGCCGCTGGGGCCCTGGAGCCGGTTCACCAGCCAGAGCCGCTGCTGGGTGAGGGAGAGCGGGAGTTCGGCGGGGCGGGCCATCGGCTCCAGGGCGCGGCGGTGGCCGACGGCGCCGTCGAGGTGGCCGGCGAGGGCGGCGACGGTCGGCGTCTCGAAGACGGTCCGGATGGAGAGTTCCGCCCCGAAGGTCTCACGGATCCGGCCGAGGAGCCGGATCACGGCCAGCGAGTGTCCGCCGAGCTGGAAGAAGTCGTCGTCGACGCCCACCCGGTCGACCTTGAGGACCTGGGCGACCAGGGCGCACAGCGCTTCCTCCCTCGGCGTGGCCGGGGCGCGGTAGGCAGCCGGGGCTCCGGTGTCCTGGGCGTCCAGGACCGCCGGCGGGACCCAGCCGGCGGGCACGGCGAGTTCGAGGGAGTCGAGGCGGGCGTTAGGTCCCGCGGCGGCCAGCGCGGCGAGGAAGCCGGTGAGCGCCGTGCGGTGGCCGGTCAGCGTCTCCTCGGTGTAGAGGTCGGCGTTGGCGTGGAAGTCGATGAGGAAACCGGCGTCCGGCGTCCGGTTGTCGACGATCAGTGAGAGGTCTTCCTCGGGGCCGACGGAGAACCCGCGTACGGCCGCGCCGTGCCCCGCGAAGGTGAGCTGTTCGCCGTACATGATGAGGTTGATCTCGGGGCCCCACAGCCGTTTCCGGTCGCCGACGCGGCCGAGGTCGCGGTGGATGTCCTCGTAGCGGTAGCGCTGGTGGCGCAGCGCGTGGTGGAGTTCGTCGCTGACCGAACGCAGGAAGTCCGCCACGGTGTCGGCCGGCCGGGGACGGACGCGGACGGGGAGGGCGTTGGAGACCATGCCCGGGGTGCGCTTGGCGGCGGTGGTCGGCCGGGCTGCCACGGCCAGACCGAGCACGAGGTCGTCGGCGCCGGTCAGACGGTGCAGATAGGCGGCGATGCCCGCGAAGACCACGGCGGGCCAGCCGACCCGGGCCTCCCGGGCGAGGTCGCGCAGTGCTTCGGCGTACTGCGGTGTGACCCGGCTCGCCTGGCGGACGTGGTCGGTGGGCACACGGGTCGGGCGCCCGGCCAGGGTGACCGGTTCGGCGGCTCCGGCGAGGCGCTCGGACCAGTGCGCGGCATCGGCGGTGAACTGCTCGGACCGCCGGTAGTCGGCGTCCAGTTCGACGAGTTCCTTGAGTGTCCCGAACGGGGTCGGCTTCGGTTCCTCGCCGGCCACCAGGGCCGAGTAGACGGCGGCGACCCGGGAGACGATCAGGGACCAGCTGTATCCGTCGACGATGGTGTGGTGAACCCGGCTGAACCAGGTGTACCGGTCGGTGGCCAGCTTGAGCAGCCCGAAGGTGAACAGCTCTCCGGTGTCGGGGTCCACCGGAGTCCTCACCCGGGCGAGCATCCACTCCTCGGCGGCGGCGAACGGGTCGACGGCGTCGCTGACATCGACGGTGTGCAACCGCCATTCCAGGTCCGGCACCACCGTCTGCGCGGGCCCTTCGGGGCCGCGCCGGAACCGGACGCGCAGGGCCTCGACCTCGTGGACCACCCGGCGCAGCGCGGCCTCGAAGGAGGCGACGTCGACCTCGCCCGATATCTCGACGCACTCGGCGATGCTGTACATCGGGTTTTCCGGATTCACCTGCTGCGCCAGCCACATTCCGTACTGAGCGGCCGTCAGCGGCAATTGGAGTCCATTCCGATCGGCCATTGCCATTCACTCCGATTGAGTAGACGCGTCGACCCGGCCCACCCTATGAATCAAAAGCAGGTGGGCCATCGACTCATGGAAAACTTCGATGCACCGTGATCCGTGTATCGAAGAATGCTCATCGCCCTTTACGGAAGGGACTTTTGGCGGGTCCCGGCGATCCGCGGGAACATGACGAGTGCCCCGCTCCAGGGGAGAGCGGGGCACTCGTTTCGCACGGCTCGCAGGACGGGGGTTTCCTACGGAGCCGGACGCAGGGAGACGGGCAGACTGCTGTACCCGTGCAGGAAGTTGGAGTGGATGGGGCGGGCCGGGGCGGTCGGCACCACCTCCGCCACATGGGTGCGCAGTGCCGTCAGCAGGGCGTGGATCTCCGCCCGGCCCAGATGGGCGCCGAGGCAGAAGTGCGGGCCGTAGCCGAACGACACGTGTTTGTTGGGCGTCCTGGCCAGATCGAAGACCTCGGGCCGGTGGAACACCTCTTCGTCGTAATTGGCCGAGCTGTTCCAGAGGGTGACCACGTCTCCCCCGCGGAGCGTCCGGCCGCCGATCTCCACGTCGGTCACCGCCCTGCGGCCGAAGTGCATGGCCGGGGTGACCCAGCGCAGCACCTCCTCGACCGCGCTCTCGACCGCGACCTCGCCCGACTTGAGCCGGCGCCACTGCTCGGGGTGCGCGATCAGCTCGTTCACCGCGCTGATCATCGAGAGTCGGCTGGTCTCGTCGCCGCCGATGATGACGCTGTAGCAGTTGAAGACGATCTCCTGCTCGGTGAGCGGTTCGCCGTCGATGGTGGCCGTGGCCAGCACGCTCACCACGTCGTCGCGCGGATCCCCCCGGCGTTCCTCCGCCAAGTCGGAGAAGTAGAGGAGGAGTTCGTTGCGGGCGACCAGGGCCTCCTCGTCCGACTGCTCGGCCTCCTCGGCGCTGAGGGCCTGCTTGGTCAGGGAGAGCAGATAGTCCCGGTCCGCGGCGGGGACGCCGAGCAGGTCGGCGATGGTCGCCATCGGGATGTGCTCGGCGACGTCCTGCGCGAAGTCGCACGCGCCGCGGGCGACGGCCTCCCGTACCAGTCGGTCGGCCCTGCGGCGCACCCCGTCGACGACGGATTCGAGGACGCGCGGCGCGAAGGCCTTGAGCAGCAGGTTGCGCAGCTCCCGGTGGCGCCGGCCGTCCGTGACGGCGAGCATCTGCCCGGCGGCCGAGTCGCCGCCCTCCAGGAGGGTGGCGAGGACGTTGCCCCGCTCGGAGGTGAACCGCTTGTTGTCCCGGTAGACCTCCATGACGTCCTGGTAGCGCGAGAGGACCCAGAAGCCGGGCACCTGACGGCCCTCGACCGGATGCCAGTGGACCGGGCTCTCGGATCTGAACCGCCGCCACATGGCGATCAGTTCGTCCCCGCGGTCCAGGAAGGTCCGTGGTTCGGTGAGGTCGATGGCGCTCAGCGTCGTCGTGGCCGTGGTCATGCCCCGTCCGCCTCGCGCGTGGTCATGGCCACCAGGACCTTGCGGTCGCCGGTGAAGGGACGGCGGCCGTGGGAGGTGAGCAGGTTGTCGATCATCAACAGGTCACCGGTGCGCCAGGGATGGGCCAGCGTGGTCTCGTCGTACACACCGAGGATGGTCGCGATCTCGTCGGCGGTGATGGGCGTGCCGTCGCCGTAGTAGGCGTTGCGCGGCAGCCCGTCCTCGCCGCAGATCTCCAGCAGGCCCTCGCGGACCGCCTCCGGCAACGCGTTCACGTGGAACAGGTGCGCCTGGTTGAACCAGACCTTCTGCCCGGTGACCGGGTGCGTCGCCACCGCGGGACGGCGCTGCCGGGTGCGCAGTACGTCGCCGTCCCAGTCCGTCTCGATGCCGTGGTCGGCGCAGTAGCTCTCGACGTGGCCCTTGTCGTCGCTCTGGAAGCCCTCCTGCCAGGACAGGCCCATCCCGGTGCGGTACGTACGGGTGTAGAGCACGCCCTTCTCCTCGAACCGGCGGACCAGGTCGCCCGGGAGCCGGCCGAGCACGGCGGTGCTGTCGGCGACCGGGGTCTCTCCGCCGCTTCGCGCGGCGAGTGCGCAGAAGAAGAAGACGTTGTGCGGCCAGTTCTCGGAGTAGGCGCTCTCGTTGTGCTGCGGGATGCTCTGGTCCTGCGGGTACTCGGTGGAGGTGTAGACCTTGCCGGTGACGCGGCTGCGCGGTGTGGAGCGCTCGTTGTACTCCAGGGTGCGGCCGCCGATCTCCTCGGCGAGTTCGGCGAGTTCGGCGTGCTGGACGATGCCGCTCTCCTCGACCATGACCGCCGCGTGCTCGTACATCGCCGAGCGCAGCGCCTCCCGGTTGACCGAGAACCAGGCGCGGTGGTCGCCGCCCGCGGAGGGCCGCACCCGCACCAGACGGGTTCCGTGGTGTTCCAGGATCTCGGTGTCGGCGTCGGTAAAGGGCGTCTTCATCATTCCTTCTCCACGTCCAGGTCGTAGCCGTTGATGCTTGTGTGGTTGATCGGGTCACCGGCCGCGTATTCGTAGGGGTTGAGGAAGGGACCGGCCGCGACCGGGGCGGAGAACCGGCCGAGGGCGGGGTTCAGCACGCGGGTGTCGAGCACCACGCTGTACAGCGGTCCCTGGTGCTCGGTGCCCACCTGGTACTGGCCGAGCCATCCGTAGTCGAAGTCGCCGGGCATGTTGTCCGGCAGGTGGCGGGCGTCGACCGTGCCGTCCGACCTCAGCGACTCGCCGTACAGGCCGTACTGGTAGAGGTCACCCTGTTGCCGGCCGGTGTCCCCGGCGACGAGGAACAGGTCGCCGCGGACCGTCGGAAGGCTCCACGTCGTCCGCCCGCCGTGGTACGCCTCGGCCTTGACGGACAGGACGACACCGCCCGGCAGTCCGATCACCCGGGACAGCAGCCGCTTGTCCGCGCCCATCACCAGGTCGGGGACCGAGTCCGCCATGTCGGTGTGGCTGTAGCGGAGCTGCTCGGTGCCCCGCGCTGTGGTGGCGTCGCGCGCCATGAGGTGGTCGGCGATGTCCTTGGTGTACGTGACGTCCGCCGCGTCGGGGCCGGTCACGGCGGAGCCGAGGTGGCGTTCGACGGCGTCCTGACGCTGCGTCTGCCGGGTGGCGCCGACGTCGTATCCGAGCAGGTGGCCGTTGAGGGCGTACCTCGCTCCGGTGACGGCGTTCTCGCCGGTGGTCGCGAGCAGCCGGTCGGCGTCGTCGTAGCAGTAGCCGGTGACGGTGGTTCCCCGGGCCGTGCGGTCGGTCAGGCGGACGAGGTTGCCGTTGGCGCCGGCGTCGGCCCGGGCGCCGCTCGGGCAGTCGGCCGGTGCCTGTGCGGTGAAGTCACGGCCGTACTCGTGGCCGGTGACCCAGGCCCGCACGAGCCGGCCCGCCGCGTCGTAGCGGAAGTTCGGTCCGTCGGGCCGGGCGTCCTGGCCGGCCACCGACTCGTCCACGATGGTTCCCGACTGCGACCGGGTGACCCGGGTGGGCCGCTCGGTCCCGTCGGCGAGGACCCAGTTCTTGGCGGCGATCCGCCCGGCCGCGTCGCGGTGTACGGAGAGCCGGATGCCGTTGGCGTAGCGCACGGTCCGCACGGCTCCGGCGGCGTCGTGGTCGGCCGTGGCCAGCTGCCTGCCGTCGAGGACGACCGACAGGACCCGGCCCGCGGCGTCGTACCGCGTCCGCTCGACCTGCGGGGCGTCGGCGGCGGACGGCGGTGTGACCCGCTGGAGCACGGCCCGGCCCGCCCGGTCGTAGCCGGTCTGCGTGCGGGTGCCCTGGCCGTCGGTGTAGCTCACGGTGCGGCCCAGCAGATCGACGGTGTTGGTCATGGAGTGGTCGTGCTGGGTGGCCTTCATGGTGAGCGGGTCGCCGCCGTAGGCGCTGTCGTAGGCGACGCTCCACGCGGGAAGGGTGGAGTTGCCCGGCATGGACATCCGGCTGATCCGGCCCCGTGCGTCGTAGGCGACGCAGGTCCAGTCGGGCCCGCCGAAGTTCACCGCGACCGGCAGTCCGCGTGCGTTGAAGACGTACTTCTCGACCCGTGCGGACCCGTCGGCCGAGGCGGGCAGCGCGATGGCCTTGAGCAGTCCGCGCTGGGGGGCCGGGTCGTTCCCCTCGGTGCACGGGTTGTCGGCGCTCTCCGTCGCCCCGTAGTACCGGTAGGTCTTGCGGGTGCCGTTCGCGAGGATCTCGGCGGCCGGGCGGAAGAACTCGTCGAACTCGTAACGCGTGGTCAGGGCGAGGCCCTCGGGGTCGGTCACCAGTGCGGCCGGAAGCCCCAGTTCGTCGAAGCGGGTCTGGGTGGACAGCGGCGGCACTCCGTCGGAGTCCGCGCGCTCGGTCGTCATGCCGGCCGGACCGAGCACGGTCGTCCGGGCCGGGATCCTGGCGCAGCCTTCGGGGGCGGGAGTGAGCGGCCGCAGATCCGTGCCGAAGCACTCGCGGGGGCCCGGTCCGTACGCACCGGAGGTCATCCCGGACGTGTCGTAGACCGTCGTGGTCATCCGGCCCGCCGGGTCCGTGCTTGTGAGCGGCTGGTCGGCCGCCGTCCAGGTGAACCGGGTGGTGCGTCGGGTGCCGTCGGTGTCGGTTTCCAGGCGGCCCGCGGTGTCGTAGGTGACCCTGCGCGTCCAGCCCTGCCCGGTGCTCACCCCGGCGACCTCGACCTGCGTCGCTCCCGAACCGCGGGTGTAGGTGCGCTGCGGCCGCCGGTCGGTCCGGGACGGGGAGCCGGCCGGGTCCGGTCCGGTCACCCGGGCCACGGAGGCGGAGTCCGGCCGGTAGTCGACGCGGTACTGGGCGGCCTCGGTGTCGCGCCCGGCGCCCGCGGCGATCCAGTCCATGACGAGGGGCGGCCGTACGGTGGTGAGGCGGTGGTCGGCCGTGTAGCCGAAGTCGGTCGTCTCCGCGCCGGGGTTGACGACGCGGCTGAGCTTGCCGTTGCGGTAGAGCAGTTGGGTGACGCCGGCGCCGGGCACGCGGACGGCGCATACATGGCCCGCCGGTGCCGCGCTGTCGGCGCACTCCTCACTGCCGGCGTAGAAGAACCTGAGTCCTTCGTCCTCGGCGGCCTCGATGCCGGCGGCCGGGTCCTCGGGGGTGGCGGCGGCCTCGCGCTCGCCCGGGCCCGCCGCGGCCGCGCCCTTCCGCCGCGCCTCGGCGCCGGATGCGACCGCTCCCGTACCCGTGAGTGCCTCGGAGGCGGACGTCTTCGAGGAGCCCACGGCGGCCAGGGAGGACGGCGTCGAGCCCTGCTTCGGTGCCGCGTTGGCCGCGCCGACGGTGTCAGGTCCGACGGCGGCGGGGGTGACCGTCCAGCCGGGCGGGAGCACCGCGCCGGTCGGCCGCAGCCAGGACGCCGGAACGGGCGTGGCGTGCCCGGCGCCCGCGGCCCACAGCGCGACCTGCCCGTCCCCCGCCTGTCGGCGGTACTGGACCTCGATGGCGTAGGCGCGGCCTGCCTTCAGCTTGAGTCCGCCGCCGTACACCGGGCGGTCGCCGGTGGCGTCGGTGCCCTGCCAGTCGTCGAGGACCGGTTTGCCGTCGATCAGGATCCGCAGCCCGCCGTCATAGCTGCCGCCGAGGCGGTAGGTCCCGTCGGCGGGCACGGCCAGCTGCCCGGTCCATGCGACACGGAAGGCCGCGTCGGGCTTCGCGTCCGGGTAGGGCTGCCCGGCCCAGCGGAAGTCGACGCGTGCGTCGGTCCGTACGGTCTTGGCCTTCTCGGCCGCGGCGATCCCGGAGTCGGCGTCACCGGCGTAGTACGAGCCGGTCAGCCCGGCCTCCGTGCCCACGGCCTGGGAGTTGTAGGTGAACGTGGCACCCAGGGGACCCGAACCGGTCTGCACCTGGGCGGTGTTGACGGAGGCGGTCGCGTTGCCGGTCGCCAGGTTGACGGTGACGGGGCCCAGGGTGTCCGTGGGGACCGGGCCGCCGTCCTGCTGCGCTCCCAGCCGCTGGCCCACCGTGAAGGTGCGGGCGGCGGCGTCCTTGCCGACCCGGCCGGAGCGGTCCTTGGTCCGCACGGTCCAGGTGTACCGACCGCCGTCCTTCAGAAGTCCCGCAGGAACCTGCCAGCGGGGCGACTTGACCCAGCCCGAGGAAGTGACCTGCCCCGTCCGCGGGGTGTCGCCGGAGGCGATCACGAACTCATGGGCGACCGCGCCCCGTTGGCGCTCCGCGACCAGTTCCGGCCGAGTGCCGGTCAGGGTCGCGCCGTCGGCGGGCCGGGATACGGACGGCGCGTTCGCGGCGCCCCCGGCAGGGGTCGTGGCCTGGCCGAACTCCCCGACCGGCCAGGTCGGCCGGTTCGCGGCCCCGGCCGCGGTGGGCAGCAGCGGCACATGCGTGGCATCACCCCGCGCCGCGGCCCGGGCCGCCGTCGGCGCCTGCGCTCCGAGCAGCGTGAAGGACAGCGCCGCCGTGGCCGCGACCGCGGCCAGCGCTCTGAGTCTTCTGGTGTGAGCCATGCCCAGTCACCGCTCCAAAGGGAATTGGGGAGAACGCACCGCCCGGCGGCGCCGAAGGTCCGACGGGCTAGATGCTGCCAGCGGCCGAATCCCGACCGAAGTCCGCAGAGAATCTTTGAATACGGATCCGGTGGCTGAAGGAGACGGCCGCCAACTACGGTGCTGACGTGACCACTCGTATACTTCTCGCCGACGACCAGGAATCCGTGCGCGTCGGATTCCGCCTCATCCTGGATTCCCAGCCGGACATGGAAGTCGTCGGTGAGGCCACCGACGGTCTTCAGGCCGTCGAACTGGCCGCGCGACTCGAGCCGGACGTCGTTCTCGCCGACATCCGCATGCCGCGCATGGACGGCCTCGAAGTCACCCGGCGGCTCGCCGGACCCGAGGCCGAGAATCCGGTGCGGGTGGTGGTCGTGACGACGTTCGGACTCGACGAGTACGTCCATACGGCGCTGCACAACGGGGCCTGCGGCTTCCTGCTGAAGCGCTCGGGCCCCACGTTGCTGGTGGAGGCCGTGCGTGCCGCGATGGCCGGCGACACCCTGATCAGCCCCTCGCTCACCGTCAGCCTGCTGCAGCACCTGCGCGACGCCGACAAACCCAAGGCCGCGCAGCCCGTGGAAGCGCTGACGGAGCGTGAGACGGAGATCGCCCAACTGGTCGCCAGGGGGCTGACCAACGCGGAGATCGGGGCCGAACTCTTCATCTCGGCCGGCACCGCCAAGACGCACGTCGCCAACGTCCAACGCAAGCTGGACGTCCGCAACAGGGTCGGCATCGCGGCGTGGGTGTGGGGCAGCGGCCTGGCACGGTGAGCAGGGGACCGGTACCGGGCCCCGGCTCCGGACCGGGTGGGACTCGGGCCCGGAGCCAGTCGGGTCACACCGGTGTGCAGACACCTTTCATACTGTCGATCAGGGCGAGTACGGCACGGGCGGACGGCAATATCATGCGTCCCTCCCGGGTGAGTCTCGCCCCGGTGGAGTCGCGGGTGAAGAGTTTGGCGCCCAGCATCTGTTCCAGACACTTGATCTGATAGCTGATGGCGGGCTGCGAATATCCGAGTTCTTTCGCGGCCTGATCCATGCGCCCGATCTCGGCCACGGACACAAATGCCCGGAACTCACGCTCGTGCATCACTCCCCCTGTCCTCGGTGGAACACCAACGAGTTCAGACGATTCCGGCTCCCTACCGCCGCAACCGTTTGAATTCCACTCCATAGCAACTCACCTGGACTGGGACGGCAATGGAAGGTGCAGGAACCTGCACACCCGCGGTGCTGTCGCCGCCCGGACACGCCGAAGGCGCCTTCGAGAAGCTCTCGAAGGCGCCTTTCGGCCGTTGTGCGGCGATGCCGGGTCAGCCGTGGCTGATGGCCGCGAGGACGTTGAGACGGGACCCGCGCCGGGCGGGGGCGATCGAGGCGATGACCCCGACGACCGCGGCGCCCATCAGATAGGCGAGCATCTGCCCCCAGGGGAGCGAGAGTTGGCTGACGCCCTGGTCCTCCATCGCCCGTGCGACCGCGAGGCCGAGCGCACCGCCGACCACGATCCCGAGCACCGCGCCGAAGAGCGAGATCACCACCGACTCGGTCATGATCATGCGCACGGTCTGGCCCCGGCTGAGGCCGATCGCCCGCAGCGTGCCCATCTCCCTGGTCCGTTCCAGGATCGACAGGGCGAGGGTGTTCACGATGCCGAGGACCGCGATGAGCATCGCCACGGCGAGGAGCGCCTGGACGACCATGAGCATCATGGCGAACCCGCCGCTGAACATCTCGATCACGTCGTCGCGGGTCTGCACGGTCACCTCGGGGCTGCTCTTGAGCAGCGTCTCGATCTGCGCCCGGGCCCGGGACTCGTCCGCGCCCGACGCCAGCTGGAAGTAGGCCTGCGAGGGCTGCTTGGAACGGAAGCCGGCCTCGGCGTCGGTCCAGGGCACGACGATGCCGTTCGAGAGGGTGGAGTCCGCGAAGACGCCGGACACCCGGTAGGTGTGCGCGTCGCCGCGCTGGAACTGGAGGGCGATCCGGTCGCCGACCTTCACCCCACGGCTCTTGGCGGTGCCCTCGTTCATGATCACGGTCCCCGGGGCCAGCGTGTCGATGCTCCCCTTCGCCGCCTTGAGACCGAGCACCTCGCGGGCCTTCGTCCAGTCCTGCCAGGAGGCGACCGACTGGTCCGCCTTGCCGACCGTGGCCACGTCCATGGTGGCGGCCGCGACCCGCTCGACTCCCGGCACCTCGGCGATCCTGGCCAGCGCGGCCGGGTCGATGGCCGCGGACGACGCCGATCCCGCCTCCCCCATGGCCACCAGGTCGGCCTTCAGGTCGCGCCTGATGTCCCGGCTGACGCTGTCCTCGGCGGAGGCGGCCACCGTGCTGATGGCGGTGACCAGCGCCACCCCGATCATCATCGCCGAGGCGGTGATGGCCGTACGACGGGGGTTGCGGGCCGAGTTGCGGCGGCCGAGGGCTCCGGGCGTCGACCGGGCGAACACCGCCCCGAGCACCTCCACCGACGGCTTGCTGATCAGCGGGGTGAGCAGGGAGACGCCGACGAACGCCAGCAGGACGCCGCTGATGATCGTCGAGGCGCCGCCGGACCCGAAGAGCCCGAGGCCGAGGAGCACGACGCCCAGGCCGAGCAGGGCGGTTCCGGTCCAGGTCTGCCCCCGGTGCCGGCCCTGCTGGGTGGCGGTCGCACGGATCACCGCGACGGGGGCCACCTTGGAGGCCCGTACGGCAGGGACGAGGGCGGCCAGCATCGTCACCAGGATGCCCACCGCGAACGAGGTGACCACCGCGCCCGCCGGCACGTGGAGCGCGGCGACCTGGAGCCCGTCGGTCGACGAGGCCAGCATGTCGGCGCCGAGCGCCCCGATGCCGCACCCGGCAGCCAGGCCCAGGGTCGAGGAGACAAGGCCCACCACGAACGACTCCACGAGCACGGAGCCGATCATCTGCTTGCGACTGGCGCCCAGGGCCCGCAGCAGGGCGAGTTCACGCATCCGCTGGGCGATGATGATCGAGAACGTGTTGATGATCAGGAAGACGCCGACGAACACCGCGACCCCCGCGAAGCCGAGGAGCAGCGTGCCCATCATGTCCAGGATGCCGCGCGACTTGTCGGAGGCCTTGCGGGCCAGCTCCTCGCCCGTCAGTACGTCGTAGCCGGGGCCGAGTTCCTTGGTGAGCGCGGAGCGGACGGTGTCGGCGGAGGCGCCGTCGGCGAGGGTGACCCTGATCCCGGACCAGCCGTCGGCCCGACCGAGCATCAGCCGCTGCGCGACCGGTTCGGTGAAGGCCACCGTCTGCTCGCCGCCGATGGAGTCCCGGTCTTCCGAGTAGCCGAAGACGCCGGCCACGACGAAGTCCTGCCTGGGCTCGTTCGTCAGCACACCGACCGGGTCGCCCACCTTGAGCCCGGCCTTCTCGGCGAGGCCGGCGTTGATGACCACCTCGTTGTCCCGGCGCGGCTCGTGGCCCGACCGCAGCGAGATCAGCTCGCTCTCCTCGCGCCAGCTCTCGCCGTAGCGGGGGCCGCCGGTGCCGGGCACCACCTTGCCGTCCTTGCCGATGGCCCGGGCGCCCTCAGCGAGGACCATCCCGCTCGCCTCGGCGACACCGGCGACCTGGGCCGCCCGGTCGACGGCCGCCCGGTCCACCGGGGGGACCACCGCCGCGTCGCCGTCGGCTGCGGACTTCACCTTGGGCTTGAGCGCCACATGCAGGTCGATGTCGGCGTAGGCACCGGCGAACTGGGCGTCGATGGACCGGTTCAGGGTGTCCTTGATGACCATGGCACCGGAGACGAACATCACCGCGAGGACGACCGCGAGGCCCGACAGGACCAGTCGGAGCTTGCGGGACAGCAGACTCTTGAGGGTGAACTTCAGCATCACGACACCCGCGCACTGCTGTCGAGGGAGCGCATCGTGTCGATGACGGCGTCCGCGGTCGGCTCCCTCAGCTCGGTCACGATCCGGCCGTCGGCCAGGAAGATGACGCGGTCGGCGTAGGACGCTGCACGCGGGTCGTGCGTGACCATGACGATCGTCTGCCCGAGGGTGCGCACCGAGTCCCGCAGGAACTCCAGCACTTCGGTCCCGGAGACGGAGTCCAGGTTGCCGGTCGGCTCGTCGGCGAAGATGACCTCCGGCTGGGAGACCAGCGCGCGGGCGCAGGCCACCCGCTGCTGCTGACCGCCGGAGAGCTCGGTGGGCCGGTGCCCCAGCCGCTGCGCCAGGCCCACGGTGTCGACCACGCGGTCGAACCAGTCCTTGGACGGCTTGCGTCCCGCGATCGACAGCGGCAGCAGGATGTTCTCCTCCGCCGTCAGCGTCGGGAGCAGGTTGAACTGCTGGAAGATGAACCCGATCCGGTCGCGGCGCAGCTGGGTCAGCTCCTTGTCGGACATGTCGCTCACACGGGCGTCGCCGATGAACACCTCACCGTCCGTGAGGGTGTCCAGGCCGGCCAGCGTGTGCATGAGCGTCGACTTCCCCGAGCCGGACGGCCCCATGATGGCGGTGAACTCACCGGCGGTGAATTCCACGTCCACGCCCCGCAGTGCCGCAACTTGCGCCTCCCCCTTGCCGTACAGCTTTGTCACACCGACAGCACGGGCAACGACCTGACGCTTTGTCGACGTCGGAATGGTCGCGGTCATGACTCACACTCCCCACACGGGTTGGTTCGAACAGTCCATGACCGGAGCACTGTGCACCGTGTCCGGCGGATGCAATGGAGCCTAAAAGCCGACCGTGGGCGGCCACATCTCCCAAACGGCATAGATGTTCCTCCCCCCTGGCCCCGGGATCCGAGCGCAGATAGAACTCTTGAAACCAGGCCTGCGCCGAACGGCAGAGCGCGCCTAACGTGCCGACCGAATGGGGCTCTCCCGGCGTGACAGCACGGAGGACGGACATGACCGGCACACGGACTCTCTCCAAGTACTGGATGCTCACCAACGAATTCACCCAGAACCCCTATCCGGTGCTCGAACACGTACGGCGCGAGAGCCCGGTGCGCGAACTGTCGTTCCCGGACGGCGGACGGGCCTGGGTGGTGACCCGCTACGAGGACGCCAAGGCCGCGCTCGCCGACCCGCGTCTCAGCCGTGACATCCACGTCCACTACCGCCTGATGTCCGAGCGCACCGGACGCGCCATGACGCCCCCGCCGGAGGAGGCGAACCACCTCGCCAACCTGGAGCCGCCGCGGCACACCCCGCTGCGCAGGGCCATCAGCTTCGCCTTCACCCCGCGCCGGGCCGAGGCGCTGCGTCCGAAGGTGGAGCAGATAGCCGACGATCTCCTCGACGGCCTCGGCGAGCGGTCCGAGGCCGAGCTGATCGCCGGGTACGCCGACCCGCTGCCCGTCATCACCATCGCCGAGCTGATGGGCGTACCGGCCGAGGCCTGGCCCGACTTCCTGCGCTGGTCGACCGCGCTGCGCACCTACTCCCCCACGGACGGCTCCGGGGTCCTCGACCGCAACATCCAGGAACTGTCCGCCTACATGGCCGACCTGATCGCGCGCAAGGAACGCGAGCCCGGCGAGGACCTGCTCTCCGCGCTGATCCACGCCGCCCCGGAGAACCGGCTCACCAGCACCGAGATCCTCTCCACCGGCTTCGCCCTGATGACCGGCGGCAACGACACCACCGCGAGCCTGGTCGGCGGGGTGATCGCCGCTCTGCTGACCCATCCCGCGGAGCGGGCGCAGCTCCTGGCGGAGCCCGGCCGCTGGGGCAAGTCGATGGACGAGCTGATCCGTTACGTGAGCCCGATCAGCAACGCGCTGCAGCGCGTCACCACCGAGCCGGTCGAGCTGGGCGGAGTGACCATCCCGGCAGGCGAGGTCGTCGTCGTCTGCGTGATGTCGACCAACCGGGACACGGACCAGTTCCCCGCCCACCCCGACGTGCTGGACCTGAACCGGCACAAGCCGGCCCACCTCAGCTTCGGGTTCGGCATCCACTACTGCTCGGGCGCGCACCTGGCGAAGGTCATCACGGAGGTCGCGGCGCGCCGGCTCTTCGAGCGCTACCCCGCCGCCCGCCTGGCGGTGGATCCGGCGGAGCTGCGTTACCAGCGCAGCGTGGTCGTACGGCCGCTGGAGGCCCTGCCGGTTCTGCTGCGCCGGTGAGGGCCGGGGCCGGTCCGGCGGATCACGTCGGTGGAAGGCCGACGGCGCCTCATCGGCGCGGGTGAGCGGGGTCATGGAGCCGCCGGCGCGAGCGAAGCCGAGCGTGGCGGAGTGTGCAGTTGCACGACAAAGGAGGGCGTCGACGCGATGGGGCCCTTCCCGCGCGAGCGAGGCCGAGCGTGGGGGAGCCGGCAACCGACGACTACGCCGTAGATGTGCGTGCCGGCCCCCGCGTCTCCGGCATGATCCGCCGGACCGGCCCACAGTCCCTGCGGGGCGACGCCGTGCACCCCGCGGTCATGTGGTCCGGCGCATCGCGGTGTAGAGGGCCCTCAGCATGAGGATCGCACTGAGCGCGAGCACGTGGTAGCCGAGCAGCGGGTACAGCTCCAGCTGCCGCGACACCCTGGGGCCCTTGCCCGTGCCGAACACCACCAGCATGACGCCCATCAGCCCGCTGCACGCGGCCATCAGGGTGACCGTCACCTGGTGGATCAGGCCGGAGACGAACCGCCGCTCCCGCTCGTCCGCGAGCCATCTGACCCGTACGCCCAGCCGGCCCTCCTCCAGCGAGGCGCTGATGCGCTCGGCCCGCCGGGGCAGCCTGCGCAGCATCGGCAGCACCGACAGCAGTTCCTGGGCCGCCGCGTGCGTCACGGCCGAGAAGGCCGGGGGGACGAGACCTCCGGCGGAGGGGGCGTTCTTCTCGCCGTGCCCCTTCGACCTGCGGTACCCGAACCGGTCAGCGAGCAGGCCGACGGCGAACTCCCGCGCCTCCTCCAGCAGGTTGAAGCCCGGGGCGAGCTGGGTGAGGGTCCCCTCGATGGTGGCCAGGGCCCGGAACACCGCGGCGACCTCGGGCGGTACGGCGAGGCCGAACCGGGCGAACATACGGAACAGCGCGGTGAACGTCTCCGTGTCGGGCTGCGCGGCCATCCCCAGGTGCCGGGCCATGAAGCGGCCCAACTCCCGCTCCAGCAGCAGTTGGTCGGGCACCAGCTCCTCGTGCGTGGTGGCCCGGGTGCCGAGCAGGCTGATCAGGGCGTCGTGCAGCCCGGCCGGGTCACCGCGGTCCACCGCCACCAGCAGTTCCTGGATGGCGATCTGCACCGACGGGTCGATGCGGCCGACCGAGCCGAAGTCGATGAGGCCGATCCGCCCGTCGTCCAGGAGCAGCATGTTGCCCGGGTGGGGATCGGCGTGGAAGACGCCCACCCGCAGGATCTGGTGGAGCATCGCGCCGACGGCAGTGCGGGCCAGCGCCTCCCGGTCCAGGCCGGCTCCGTCGGCGGCCGCGCCGGCCCGGTCGAAGGTGACGCCCTCCATCCACTCCTGCACCAGGACCCGCGCCGAGGTGAACTCGTAGTACACCCGCGGAATGCGCACGGGCGCGTCGGAGTCGAGCCCGCCGGTGGCCTTCGCCACGGCGCTCGCATTGCGCGCCTCGATACGGAAGTCGAGTTCCTCCCGCACGGACTCGGCGAACCCGTCGCCCAGTTCACGCAGACCGAGCGCCTGGGCGGAGCGGAGCCTGCTCTGCAGGCTGCGGCTGACGGTGAGCACAATGTCCAGGTCCCGCTCGACGGTGTCACGGATGCCGGGGCGCTGGACCTTCACGACCACGGTGGGGCCGCCGCGCAGCCGGGCCCGGTGCACCTGGGCGATGGACGCGGCGGCCAGCGGCACGTGCTCGATCCACTCGAAGACCTCGGAGACCGGTTTGCCCAGCTCCTTGTGGAGCACCGCCTCCACCTCCGGCCAGGGCGCCGGTGGTACGTCGCTCTGCAGTCGGCTCAGTTCGTCGATGAAATGCGCCGGCAGCAGATCACGTCGGGTGGAGAGCACCTGGCCGAGCTTGATGAGCGCGCCCCCGCACTCCTCCAGGGCCAGCCGCGCCGACCTGGCGCACTGCTCGCCGTACGGCCCGGGCCGCATCGCCCGCTGCCAGCCGGTCCGTCCCCTGAGCAGCCGGCCCAGTCCGTGCCGTACCAGGATCCTGCTGATCCGGGAGTAGCGGCGGGCCCGGCGCAGCCGGTCGCCGAGACCTCGCACCGCCTGCAGCGGCCTGGCCCAACTGCCGTACGGGAGAAAGACCTCCGCGATCGCCAGGGTGACCATCGCGGCGAACAGCGCGAGAGGGATCTGCATGGTGGAGAGCGCGCCCAGGTCCTCTTCGCTGTGCTGCATCGCCTGCCCGTAGACGGCCACGGCGGCCACCCCCACCAGGCCGGCGCCGAGCGCGCGCAGCGGGCCGACCCTGATGCCCAGGAGCCGGCGGGAGGCTGTCGAGACGCCCAGGGCGAGGAGGCCGAGCAGGACGGTCGCGGTCAGGGCGATGAGGAGAGTGAGGGGGACGCCGTCGATGACTCCGTTGGCCTGTAATGCCATGAAACCGCTCCCTCGGTAGGTCGCGGGCCACCCTAGGCGCAGCTCGGCCGAACTCGGACAGAAGTGGCAGCTTCATGCAACCGCACGTCGGTGCAGCCGGCGCAGGTAGGCGTGTGCGCTCGGCAGCGTCTCCAGCAGGATGCGCTGCTGGCGCCGCACCCGGGTGAAGTACTCGCCGGCCGCGCGCCGTGCGTCGAGGCGGTGGCCGATCGAGGCACGCGGCGCGGGACACCCCGCCTGCAGAGCCGCGAGCAGACCGTAGTGCTCGGCCTCACCGGTGTCCGAGGACAGTCCGGCGCGATAGGCCTGCACGCACTCCTCCAGCGCGCGGGAGAGGGGCAGTTCGCGCTGGGCCCGCCAGAAGCCCGGGTCGGTGCGGGGCGCGGCCGCGTAGTGCAGCTGCGCCATGTCGAGGGCGCGCGCCTGTCGGGCCGCGACGGCCCGGTTGAAGCGGGCCGCGGGGACGTCCCTGGCGTCCCGGGAGGGAAAGTCACGGATCAGCCGGTCCACGGTGTCCAGGGCTTCGGTCAGCGCGTCGCCCCCCAGCGGTTCCACGGAGAAGGCGGACGCCCCCGCCGCGACGCAGTTGCCCACCCAGGAGCGGCGGCTGCGTCCGAAGCGGTGGCGCACCTGACGGACCTCGGCGCGGTCCGGGTCGATCCCCCACAGTTCGCACAGCGCCCGGGCCGCCTCGTCCGGGGCCGTCAGGTGTCGGGCGTACACGTGTCCGGCGACGAAGCGGCCGGGCAGCGGCAGCTTCCAGGACCAGCCGTGCGGCGACGCCGTCGCGGTGGCGAACGGCTCGATGCCGTGGGTGTCGTCGTCGTGCGGGACGGTGACGGTGACGGCGCTGTCGCACAGCAGCCGGTCGTGCGCGTCCTCGAACGGCTCCCCGAGTGCCTCGGTCAGTAACAACGCTTGCTTTCCGGTGCAGTCCAGAAAGAAATCGCCGGTGACCGTCCGTCCCTGTTCCGTGTGCAGTGCGGTGAGCATTCCGTTCGCGTCGCGCGAGGTGTCACGCAGGCGATCACAAAGGACGCGCACTCCGAGACGCCGTACGGCGAGATCTCGTAGGAACTCGGCGAACAGACGGGTGTCGGCATGCCATCCATAGGGAAGGGCCGCCCGTCCGTCCAGCCAGCGCGGTGATTTCCTCGCATCCATGAGCGGCGGCTCACGAAAACACGCGTAATCGTACGGCTCCACGGTCTCCCCGTGAAAGCGCCGGGTCTGCCAGTAGTCGGAGAGCGGGTTTTTCTCGCACTCCGGCATATCGGCGTAGGGGCGGTAGAAATGGTCCACACCGCCGTTCGGAAGAGTGTGCGCCACCGCTTCCGCCGCGCCCGTGGTGCGCCAGTTGACATGGCGAACGGCCGTTCTGAACGAGGCCTGACAGGCCCTCATCCAGGCGCTCTCGGCGACGCCCAACTGGTCGAACAGCACCCGCTGAACCTCCGGCGGGACAGCCGTGACCTGCTCTGTCTCCATCCCGTCCGCGAGCTCCGCCGGCGTCTGAAGGACGGTGACGGAGACCGTCCCACCGAAGGCGTGCGCCAGCCGGACCGCGACGGTCCAGCCGACGACCGAGCCGCCGACGACGACGATTCTCCTGATGCTGCTCTCCATATGGAAATGCTTTCCGGACGGTCTGTACGGAACCTGTATCGAGCCGCGCGAAAACCTGTACAGGGGCGTGGAGAACGAGGCAGGGATTCCCGTAGGGAACCGGCCGACTCTGTTTGTGCGGGACCTCGAGGGGCCCGGTCATCAACAGAGGAGGAAGCATGCGTGAAGACCAGAACGCCCCTGCCCAGGTTCAGCATCCGCTGGAATTCCTCGAGTACATCGAGAACCAGGCGGCAAGGGAGCGGGAGGAGCTGCTGCGTGACAGCCCCAAGCCGTGGGCCGAACTGCTCGCGGAATACGTCGACGCACTGAGCGAACTCATCGCACAGGGACACAAGTTCAACAGCCCTCCCGAGATATACACCCTGGACGAGGGTCACGCGGGCGGCTGCGGCTGATCCCGCACGGACGCCACTTCGGGGCCTCCCCCCAGGCCGGGGGAAGGCCCCGAAGGACCGGAGCGGGGAGAAGTCGCGCGACGTCAGACGCCGACGAGGGCCGTCTCGCTCCGCTCGCGGGCGAAGAGCCGGACGAGCGGCGGGACGCGATAGCGCGGCCAGGTGTCCCCTTCGGCGCTCCAGCCCTCCATCAGACGGGCGTCGGCGAGCTGTTCCAGGAGGTCCTCGGCGTCGTCGGTCGCGGTCCCGAGGACGGCGGCCGCGTCGGGGGCGCTGAGCTGCGGCGGGCCGGACGCGGCCAGGGCGACGAAGGCGCCGGCGACGCGGGGCGGCAGCTCGTCGAGGACGCGGCGCAGTCCCGCCGCGACGTCCAGGCTGCCGAGCCGCAGTTCGCCCAGCCGTCTTTCCTGACGCTCCAGGCGCGCGGCGAGCCGGGTGGCGGTCAACTGCGGGCGGGCGGCGAGCCGGGCCCCGGCGATCCGCAGCGCGAGCGGCAGCCGGTCACAGCACTCGGCGATGCGGACGACGGCCTCGGCGTCCTCCCCGATGCGGCCGGGACCGGCGACAGCGGCGAGCAGCCGCACGGCGTCGCCCGGCTCCAGCGGACCGAGCCGCATCAGGCGGGTCCCTTCGAGCGAGGCCAGCGGGGCGCGCACGCCCGTGACGACGATGCGGCTCTCCCCGCAGCCCGGGAGCAGCGGGCGCACCTGGGCGTCGTCGGTCGCGTTGTCGAGGACGATCAGCATCCGCCGTCCGGTCAGCAACGTCCGGTAGAGCTGGGCGCGCTCGTCGAGGGTCGCGGGCAGCCGGTCGGGGTCGGCTCCCAGGGCGCGCAGGAACCAGCCGAGGACCTCGCCGGGTTCGCGCGCGCCGCCCTCGGTGCGCAGGTCGGCATAGAGCTGGCCCTCGGGGAAGGCGTCGCGGCAGCGTTCGGCGCAGTGCAGGGCCAGGGCCGATGTACCGGTTCCCGGCGCGCCGGTGACCACGACGTCCTGCCCTTCGCGCAGCGCGTCGAGCAGCCACTGCACCTCGGCGTCGCGGCCGGTGAAGTCGCGGGGGGCGGCGGGGAGAAGCGTCGGCACGAGGCCCTGCCGTCCGCCGTCCGCAGTGGAGGCGCCGAGCCGTGCCGGCGCGGCGGCCCCGTCATGGACGGCCCCGGGGTTCCCGCTCCCGCGAGGGCCACAGTCGGCGCGTGCGGCTTCGCTCTCGTGGGAGCCACCCCCGTGGTCCGCGCCCGGCGGCGGGCCGGCCGGAGTGCCGGCCACGCGCTCCGGTGCGGCCGGTGCGGCGAGTGTGCCCCTGAGGATCTCCTCGTACAGCGTGCGCAGTGCCGGGCCCGGGTCGATGCCCAGCTCCTCGGCGAGGACGCGGCGTCCCTCCTCGTACAGCGCGAGCGCGTCGGCCTGTCGGCCGCAGCGGTACAGCGCGGTCATCAGCTGGCCCCGCAGCCGCTCCCGCACCGGGTGCAGGGCCACTTGGCGCGTCAGGCCGGGCACGGTCTCGGTGTGGCGGCCCAGGGCGAGCGCGGCCTCCGTGTGGTGCTCCACGGCGGAGAGCCGGGCCTCTTCCATCCGGGTGCCCTCGGCCTCGGCGAGCTGCTCGGTGACGCCCGTGAGGGCGGGGCCGTTCCAGAGGGCGAGGGCCCTCGCCAGCCGGCGCTCGGCGTCGGCGTACCGCCCGGCCCGCAGGTCCGCGCCGCCCGACTCGGCCAGCGCCCGGAAGGTCTCCCAGTCGAACGTGGCGTCGCCGATGTCCATCCGATAGCCGGGACCGCTGCGTCGCAGGCCGATCCCGGGGGCCAGGCGGGTGCGCAGTCTCGACACATAGGTGTAGAGCTGGTTGGTGCTCGTCGCCGGCGGGTCGAAGCCCCACACCAGCGTGGTGAGCCGCTCGTCCGTCATGACCTTGCCGTGGGCCAGCAGCAGGGCGGCGAGCACGGTGCGCTGCTTGCTGCCGTCGAGGGGGACCGCGCGTCCCCCGGACTCGGCCGACACCGAGCCGAGGATCTTGAAGTCCATGGCGTCCTCCTCGCTGCGCGGGCCCGCTCCACGCCCGGGGCCATCTGCCGCGAAAAGCTACTGAGCTGGTCTTTTTCACCGATGTCGGAGCGATTTCGTGCCCGCGAAAGCGAGACGAAACCGCCGGAAAAAGCCGTCCTCGTAGCTTTTTCTGCATACCGCAGGGCAACCGCTCAGAGCGGGCCCGCATCGTGGAGCAACCCTCAGGAGAGTGTCATGCAGCGCTTCGTCATCACCTCGGCCAAGGCAGTCGTCACCACCGGCCTGGTCCTGCTCCTCTCGGCGGCCGGTGCCGGTGCCGCTCAGCTCACCGGCCCGCAGACGGACCGGACGGTCGCCGGAGTCGCCATCGACGACCCGTGGACCGCCGCTCCGGCCGGAGCCGGCATCGACGACCCCTGGACCGCCGCTCCGGCCGGAGCCGACATCGACGACCCGTGGACGTGACCCGACCTGCCCCGGCGTGACCCGATCCTGAGCTCCCGGCCCCTCAGGGCCGCACCAACTCGAACAGCCCCGCCGGCTCGACCCGCTCCTCCTCACCGAGCGCCGTCAGCAGCCGGGTCGTCCTCTCCCGCCAGGACGGCGCCCCGACCTCGGAGAAGAGGTCACCCGCCGTCTTGAAGCAGGCCGCGGCCCCGGCCCGTTCCCCGAGCAGGGCACGCACACAGCCGAGGAGCACCCCGGCCCGTGCCTCCAGGAAACGGTCCGGCACCTTGCCGGCGACCGACAGCGCCAGATCGAGCACGGCTTCGGCCTCCTCGTTCTTGTCCTGGCGCCACAACGCCTCGCCCAGGGCCCGCAGGGCATGCGCCTCACCGCGCCGGTCACCACTGCTGCGTACGAGTTCCAGCGCCCGACGGCAGGCGTCCTCCGCCCGTTCGCCCTCCCCCTGGTGGATCAGCGCCTCGGCGAGACGGACCGTGCTCTGTGCCTCCCCGCGTACGCTTCCCAGGCCGCGGCTTCTGGCGACCGCCTCGGAGGACAGCACCAGGCTCGCCTGCGGCCGGCCGCGCTCCAGCTCGATCTGGGCCAGCAGACCGAGCACATGAGCCTCCGCGTAGTGGTCTCCGACCGTGCGGAAGATCTCCAGCGAGCGGTGTCCCAGCTCCCGCGCCGCGTCCAGGTCCCCGCGATGGCGTTCGCACAGCACCAGGTTGCGGAGCACCAGGGCCCGCCCCTTCGCCCGTTTCTCCCCTTGTTCCTCCTCCAGCGCCTCGAACAGGCGCAGCGCCACGTCGAGATGACCGTAGGCTGCCTCGTACTCCCAGCGCACGATCTCCAGCGTGCCGAGCGAGTGCAGCATCACGGCCTCGCCGAGCCGGTCGCCGACCGCCCGTGCGGCGGCCAACGCCCGGTCGCCGCAGAAACGCCAGTCCTCCAGGTAGTTGCGGTTCTGGAAGAGCGTGACGCTGGTGATCGCCAGGTCCCAGGCGTACGCGGCCTCGCCCTCCCGGGCGGACTGGTCCACCAGGCCGGTGATCGAGGCGCGCTCGCTCTCGAACCACTCCATCGGGTCCTCGAGCAGGCTCTCCGTCAGATGGCCGGGCAGCGGCCGCAGAGGGGCCTGCCCGTGGATGATGGTGTAGTCGCCGCCGTACACCTTGCGGTGGGCTTCGGCGGCGAGCCCCAGCCACGCCCCGCAGGCGCGCCGCAGGGCGGCGCGCCGCTCGTCCTCCGTGTCCTCGGCGAGCGCCAGCTCACGGGCGAACAGCCGGGGAAGGTCCTGGAAGCGGTAGCGGACATGGCCGGTGGCGGAGGAGAGCGGCACCAGCATCTGGGCGTCGACCAGTTCCTCGATGAGGTCCTCCGCGTCGAGCGGATCGATGTCGAGGAGCGCGGCCCCGGCCCAGGAGGCGAAGTCGGGCACGTTCAGATGGCCGAGCAGCCGGAACATGCGGGCGGTGGCGGGCGGCAGGTCGCGGTAGCTGAGCCGGAGACCGGCCCGCACACCGCGCTCGTCCGGGCTGAGTTCGTCGAGCCTGCGGTGCTGGTCCTCCAGTCGCGAGACCAGGGTCCGGACCGACCAGTGGGGCTTGGCGGCGAGACGGGCGGCCGCGATCCGCAGCGCGAGCGGCAGCCGGTCGCACAGGGCGCTGAGCCGGGCGGCGGCCACCGGGTCGGCGCTCAGCCTGCCGTCCGCGGCGACCTTGGACAGCAGCGCGATCGACTCGTCCTGTCCGAGCGCCTCGAGGTTCAGCGGTACGAAGGCGTAGTCACCGGCGAGCGCGCCGCCCATCGGGTCACGGCTGGTGACCAGGACGCAGCAGCGTCCGGAGCCGGGCAGCAGCGGGCGTATCTGCCGGAAGGAGCGGGCGTTGTCGAGGACGATCAGGACACGTCGGCCGTCGAGGACGCTGCGGAAGAGCGCGGTGCGCTCGTTGGGGTCGGAGGGGATCTGGGGTCCGGGCACACCGAGGGCGCGCAGGAACCGGTCGAGTACGGCACCGGGGAGGCGCGGTGCCTCCTCGTCGTAGCCGCGCATGTCGGCGAAGAGCTGGCCGTCGGGGAACCGGCCGGCGACCTGGTGCGCCCAGCGCACGGCGAGGGCGGTCTTGCCCACGCCTCCGATGCCGGTGATCGATCCGACAGGCAGAGCCGGTCCGTCCAGAAGGTCCAGCAGCCGGTCCAGAGTGGCGAGTTCGGGGTTGCGTCCGGTGAACGAGGCGACGCTGGAGGGCAGATGAGCGGGCACGGTCGCCGACGGGACCGGCATCACCAGCTCCGCGGGGAGGCTGAGCCGCGGGGAGTCGGCGAGGATCTGCTCGTGCAGTTCCCGGAGCGCGGGCCCGGGGTCGATGCCGAGGTCGTCGGCGAGCACCTTGCGGCCCTCGCGGTAGGTCTCCATCGCCTCGGCGCGCCGGCCCGAGCGGTACTGGGCGAGCATCAGGTGGGCCGTGGCCTGCTCCCGCAGCGGGTGTTCGCGCACGAAGGCGGCGAGTTCGCCGATCACCTCGCGGTGCTGGCCCAGTTCCAGCCGCAGCCCCATGTACTCCTCGTACACGTCGAGCCGCATCTCGGTCAGCCGGGCCGCCTCGGCCTCGACGCGTTCGGCCGGGATCCCGTCCAGGGCGGGGCCGCGCCACATGGCGAGGGCGTCCGAGAAGTGGGCGCAGGCCTCCTCGGGCCGGCCGCTGCGGGCGGCCTCCCGGCCCAGAGCGGTGCACTCGTCGAACTCGACGGCGTCGATGCGGTGTTCACCGGTGAACAGCATGTAGCCGGGGTGGCTGGTGACGAGCATGTCGTCGGCCCCGGCCGCCGCCTTGAGCGTCTTGCGCAGGGCCGAGACGCAGATCGCGATCTGGTTGCGGGCGGTCGGGGGCGGGGTACCGTGCCAGACCGCGTCGGCGAGTGCGTCGACGGAGACGACCCGGTCGGGGGCGAGCAGCAGCATCGACATGATGGTGCGCTGGCGGGCGCCGGTGAGGACCACCGGCTGTCCGTCGGCACTGATGTCCAATGGCCCCAGGATCCGGAACACGACCTGAAGCACGAGCTGCCTCCCGATATTGCGGCCGGTCTCTGAATGACCCGTTCGTACCGCTTTTGCACTGACTAACAGAGAGGATCAGGGCCTTCAACGAAGCTGGCAGCTAGCTGCCAGCCGAGCGCCGGGCCGCCATCCAGGAGGCCGGTGGGAGGAGTTCGGGACGATTCCATTCCGCGATGTCCGACGCCGGGAGCGAGCCGGCTTCGGTCTCGGCTCCGGCGGTGACCGCCAAAGCGGTGAGGACCGCGGTGACGGCGGCGAGCTCCTCCGCGGAGGGCGCGCCGTTGATGACCTTGAACAGGGTGGGGCCCAGCGGCCCGTCGAACGCTGACGCCGGCATGGCGGTCTCCTCTATATGGGGGGGTTGCCGTGCTTACGGGAGGGCAGCGAGGCGTGCTTGGCGCGGAGCATGGCCAGGGCGCGGACCAGCGCGGAGCGGGTGTCGGCGGGGTCGATCACATCGTCGACGAGGCCGCGTTCCGCCGCGTAGTAGGGGTGCATCAGCTCGGACTTGTACTCCTTGACCAGTTGCGCCCGGGTGGCCTCCGGATCGTCGGCCGCCTGGATCTGCCGCCGGAAGACCACGTTGGCCGCGCCCTCGGCGCCCATCACGGCGATCTCGTTGGTCGGCCAGGCCAGCGATATGTCCGTGCCGATGGAGCGGGAGTCCATCACGATGTACGCGCCGCCGTACGCCTTGCGCAGGATCACCTGCACCCGCGGGACCGTGGCGTTGCAGTACGCGTACAGGAGTTTGGCACCGTGCCGGATGATCCCGCCGTGCTCCTGGTCGACCCCGGGGAGGAAGCCGGGCACGTCGACCAGGGTGACCAGCGGGATGTTGAAGGCGTCGCACATCTGGACGAAGCGCGCGGCCTTCTCCGAGGAGTGGATGTCGAGCACCCCCGCGAAGGACTGCGGCTGGTTGGCGACGACACCGACCACCTGGCCGTCGAGCCGGGCGAGGACCGTGATGACACTGGTGGCCCAGCGCTCGTGCACCTCCATGTACTCGCCGTCGTCGACGAGTTCGGCGATCACCTCGTGCATGTCGTACGGGCGGCTGCCGTCGAGCGGCACCAGCTCCAGCAGCCGTTCGCACCGCCGGTCGGCCGGGTCCTGCGCTCGTGCGGCCGGTGGCGTCTCACGGTTGTTGGCCGGCAGCAGGGAGAGCAGGTAGCGGACCTCGGCGAGGCAGGTCTCCTCGTCGTCGTAGGCGAAGTGCGCCACTCCAGAGGTCTCGGCGTGCACGTCGGCTCCACCGAGGCCGTTCTGGGTGATCTCCTCCCCGGTGACCGCGCGCACCACGTCGGGGCCGGTGATGAACATCTGCGAGGTGTCCCGGACCATGAACACGAAGTCGGTCAGCGCCGGACTGTAGGCCGCGCCGCCCGCGCACGGGCCGAGCATCACGCTGATCTGCGGAATCACGCCCGAGGCCCTGGTGTTGCGCTGGAAGATGCCGCCGTAGCCCGCCAGGGCCGAGACGCCTTCCTGGATACGGGCGCCGGCGCCGTCGTTGAGGGAGACCAGGGGGGCTCCGGCGGCGATCGCGAGGTCCATCACCTTGTGGATCTTCGTGGCGTGGGCCTCGCCGAGCGCGCCGCCGAAGATCCGGAAGTCGTGGGCGAAGGCGAAGACCGTACGCCCCTCGACCGTGCCCCAGCCGGTCACCACCCCGTCGGTGTGCGGCCTCTTGGCCTCCAGGCCGAAACCCGTGGCCCGGTGTCTGCGCAGCTGCTCGATCTCGGTGAAGGACCCCTCGTCGAAGAGGAGCGCGAGTCGCTCGCGCGCGGTCAGTTTCCCTTTGGCGTGCTGGGCCTGCGTGGCCCGGGCGACGCCTTCGAGTACCTCGTCGCGGATCAGCGCGAGCTCGCCCACCCGGTCGTGCATCGTCATGGCCAACTCCTCATGTGGTCCGGCTGGTTCGTGCGGCGACGAAGTCGCACAGCGCGTAGAGCGCGCGGCGCGCGGGCAGCGAGGGCAGGACGCCGACCGCGGCGACGGCCGCGGCCAGCCACCCGTGCAGGGCCGCCTCTGCCCGCCGGGTGGCGGGGGCGGTGCGCAACAGCTCCCGGGCCCGCCTCCGGTCCGCTCCGGCCGGCGCGCCGCCCGTGAGCAGGCGGCGCAGTTCCGCGCCGCGCGCGGTGGTGTCGGACCGGGCGATCAGCACGGGCAGGCCGGGGGCCCCGGAGAACGGGTCGTGGTCGGGCGCGTCGCCGGTGTCCGGGGCCGGCGGGGTCGAAACGAGCAGGTCGTCGGCGATCCGGAGGGCGACACCGAGGTGTTCCCCGTAGTCGATCAGGGCCCGGGCACACCGGTCGGGGGCACCGGCCTGCAGCGCTCCCATGCCCAGGGACAGGGCGAGCAGCGCGGCGGTCCGGCCCGCGGTCACCTCGAAGTAGTGGGCGACGGGATCCTCCCCGGGGGCCGGCCCGGCGAGTTGACGCAGCTGTCCCGCCGCGAGGCGGCCAACGGTCTGCGCGCTGAGTTGCAGGGCGTGCGTGCCGAGAGCGGCGGCGAGCTGGGCGGAGCGGGCCAGCAGCCAGTCGGTGCCGGGCGTCGCGCTGCGGTGCGCGTCGGCGGCCGAGGAGAGGTGCAGCAGCTCGACCATGACGGCCGCCTCGGTCACCCCTTCCCGCCACGACTCACCGAACTCGGCGCCGAGCAGGACGAGAAGGGGACGCAGCCGCCCTTCGTCCGCCCCGGCGAGACGGTCCGACAGTTCGGCGGCGACGCCCGGCTCGGGAGCACCGAGCACGCAGTCCCGCAGTCGTTCCTCGGCCACGTCCAAAGACTCACCCACACGCGACTCGAACTCGGGTGATTCCAGGCCGAGCAGTCCCAGGAGGCCGGAATGATGCCGGGTCGGCCCGGACATCGCGGTCGCGCGCATGTGAATGAGCCTCCTTTTCCTCGCCCGAATAGGGGCGATCCATGGCGACTCTGGCAGCCCGCCCGACTTTCCTCCAACAGGGGTGACATGAAGGTGCCAACCCTTCGCCACCTCGACTCGCCGTCAAATTGCGGCCATTACTCTCCAGATCGAAGAACCGCGTCCCGAGAAAGAGAATTCAGAAATGCGATACATGCGATTCGCCTCCGCCACGCTCGCCGCAGTCGGTCTCGTTTCCGTCCTCGGCGGTTCGGCGACCGCCGCGCCCGCGACCGGACAGGACACCGCACAGTCGTGCGGCACCGTCAAGCTCTCCGGGTCGCTCCCGGTGCCCCCGGCCGGAATGTCCGTACAGCAGACGGTCACCATCGGTGAGGACTGCGAGCCGCAACCGGGGCCCGTTCGCTACGTTCCGGTCTCCGCCACCGCCAAGTCCGGTGCGCCGGCCGTCGCGGCCGCCTCGACCAGTCGTCGGATCCGCAGCTGGAACGAGATGTACGACTGCTGCAACATCCGGATGACCGGCCTGTACTCGACCGCCGACTGGAGCGCCGCCAACGGCCGGATCAGCACGGCCACCACCACCGCGACCCAGGAGTGGAACCGTGAGCCCTGGGACGCCGGCTGGTCGCTGAAGTCCGCCACCGACAAGCAGGACTGCGCCACCGGCTGTTCCGTCGTCAACCACGAGGCCGCCGCGGACTTCACGTACAAGGGCGTCTTCGACCCCACCGGCGACTGGTACGCCAACGCCCACCACTCGCATGTGAAGCTCAACGCGGACGCGACCGCCACCTGCACCTTCGACGTCGAGCTCAAGCACACCTTCGTCGGATGGAACTGGCAGCGAGGCTGCGAGTGACCGGACCGAGGACGCCCGGCGGGGTCAGTGCCAGACGACGCGCACGGAAGGGTCGAGGATCCAGCCCGCCACCTCGTCCATGCCGGTGACCCGCGTTCCCGCGCGCAGCGGGGCCTTGTCCATGCCTCGTTGCGCCAACGAGAAACGGTCGGCGGCCAGGGTCCCGCCCTCCTTCTGGAACCGGTCGAGATCGGCGTCGCTCTCCGGGACGGCCAGCACCACGCCCTCCTCCACCAGGAGGAACACCACCGGGTTCCCCATGAGCACCTGAGTGACGGCATCCTGCCGGAAACCGTCCGGCTCGCCGTCGTGCCCCCGGCTCTCGACGAGGAGCAGCCACGGAACGTCCCCTCGGGGCTGCTCCCGTTCCGCCGTCACGTCCCCACGGCCTTGCCCTCGATGAGGGGCACACCCGTCGCCATGCCGGAAGCGTTCATGAGCGCTCGGTTCCTTCCACTATGGCGACGGCGTTGATACCGCCGAGCCCGAAAGCGTTGAGCTGCGCCACGTTCAGCCGCTGCCCGTCGCTCGCCCGGCCGGTGACGAAGCGGAACGGCACGGCCTGGCCCGCCCGGTCGCCCGCAACGGCGGTCGGCGGCACCCGTCCCTGGTTCAGGGCGCGGATCCCCACGATCAGGCTGAGCAGACCGGAGGCTCCGGAGGGCTGTCCGGTCGTCGACTTCACGGCGGTCATCAGCGGGGCCGACGCGGCGTCGCCGAGGACGGTGGCGAGCGCGAAGGCCTCCGCCGTCGTCGTCTCCGAGGGCCCCCTGCCGTCCAGCATCACGAGGTCGACATCGGACGCCTTCACTCCGGCGAGTCGGTGTGCGGAGCGCATGACCGCGGCGATTCCGTCCGCCGAGAGCGCGGTGGGCCCGTGGTCGTCACAGTCGAACGCCACGCCCCGCAGACGGCCGTGGACCCGGGCCGCCGGGCAGTCTGCCCGGCGCAACACGATCGCGGCGGCGCCGTCCCCCAGGGAGACGCACCGGCCGTCCCCGCCCAAGGGGCGGGCCCGTTCGAGCGGCGAGTCCGGCAGGGACTCGGTCGCCACGTCGACACCGGCGACGATCACCGTGTCCAGAGCGTCGTCGCCCTCCTGGCCCAGCAGGTCGAAGGCGAGCGCCAGCGCGTACAGCGACGCCGAGCAGGCGTTCGCGAAGGTGTGGGTGACCTCGACGCCGAAGCGCTCGCGCAGCGCGGTGCCGAAGTCGAGGCCGGAGTCGGCGAAGGGGGATCCGTCCCGCCACCACAGCTCCAGGGGGCGCGGCTCCCGCACTCCGGTGCCGACCAGGACCGGAACGCCGCTCAGATCCTCTCCGAGGTCGGCGTCCGCCGCGGCCTGGCCGACCGCGTCGAGCAGCAGCCGGGTGGCACGGCCCGCCACGTCCGCGCCCGGGGCCGGCCGGTCGTACACCGCGTGGCCGTACGGGGCAGGGAACGGGGACCGGTCGAAGCCCCGGAGTTCCGCCTGGCCGCCCCCTCCCATACAGAGGCTCTCGAAGAGTTCGTCGACGTCTGACCCGGTGGCCGCCACAGCACCCATCCCGACGATGGGACGGCTCACCGGCTCGGCACGCACAGCAGTGGACACGCCTGTTCCCCTTTGCGGATCGGTCGGCCCCGACGGACCGGCGGACGGCTCGGACTCCATGCTGTGGGGGGCTCGGCACCCCCACAACGAAGCGGACACGTTGCTGCCAGCCACGGCAGGAACTACCGCGTTCGCGCCCATGGAGCGGTGCCGGATTCCACCAGCGTGTCCCCGAGTTCGCCCGCCGCGTCGACCACCGCGCCGAGCAGCAGCCGGCCCGGTGTCGCGGGCATACGGGGCTGCGCTCCGGTGAGGGCCAGGGCGGCCACCACCCGTTTCCCCTTGGCGCGTACCGGCACCGCGATCGACACGGCCCCGGGCACCATCGCGTCGGGGCCGTGCGACCAGCCGCGGCGCCGCACGAGGGAGAGCTGCGCGGCGGTGAAACGGGCGCTGCGGAGCCCCTCGTAGAGTTCCTCGGGCTCCTCCCAGGCGAGCAGGATCTGGGCGACCGGGCCGGCCTTGAGCGAGCGTGCCGTGCCGACCGGCACATCCTCTCTGCCCCCGGTGGCGTCGGCGGCGGTGGCGACACAGATCTGCTGGGCACCACGGCGCCGGAAGAGCCGAGCGTCGAGGCCGGTCAGCGTCTGCAGGTCGGCCAGTACCGGCGAGGCCGCCTTGACCAGGTGGTCGCGCTGCACCTCGACGGCCATGTTCCCCAGCCTCGGGCCGAGGACGAAACGTCCCCGGAAGTCCCGGGCGAGCAGCCCGAGGCTCTCCATCCCGAGTGCGATCCGGTGCACGGTCGGACGGGCGAACCCGCTGCCGGCGACCAGCTCCGCCAGAGACGCCGGGCCCTTCTCCACGAGGTCGAGGAGGGTCGAGGCCTTGTCGAGCACTCCGATCCCGCTGACCCTTTTCGGCTGCCGGGTCGCGACTGTCACCGTTCACTCACCGGTCGGGCGGGAACAGCTTCGGGGCTGTCCACGGAGACGACCTCGACGTCCCGGTCGATGCGGCGGATCAGCCCGGCCAGGGTCCGCCCCGGGCCCAGTTCGACGAGCCGGCGGCAGCCGAGCCGACGGGTCAGGGTGTGCACGCTCTCCTCCCACAGCACCGGGGAGGTGAGCTGCCGGACGCAGAGCGTCGGCCAGTCGCCGTCGGCCGAGTACGCCACCGCGTCGACGTTGGCCACCACCGGCAGATGCGCGGGGGCGAAGGACGCCTCCCCCAGCGCACGGGTCAGCGCGTCGGCGGCGGGGGCCATGTACGGGCTGTGGAAGGCTCCACCGACCCGGAGGTCGAGCATCCTTCCCCCGATCGACGCGGCTCGTCCCGCCACCTCCGCGAGCGCGTCGGGCGCCCCGGAAACCACCGTCTGCCCAGGGGCGTTGACATTGGCGACCCACACCTGGCCGCCCTCGGCACGAATCTCGCGCACGAGGGCCTCCACCTCTGCCAGGGGCGCCGCCACCACCACGCCCATCGTGCCCTCGCGGGCCAGCGCCGCCTCGCGCATGGCACGTCCCCGGGCGGCGACCAGGGCCGCGGCGCCGCCGACCGTGAGGGCGCCGGCCACGACGAGGGCCGCGTACTCGCCGAGGCTGTGTCCCGCGCAGGCCACGACGGGACCGCCGAGTGCGTCGCCGCGCACGGCTTCGGCGTGGGCGATCAACGAGACGGTGAACACACTGAGCTGGGCGAGATCGGTGCGTCGAAGGTACTCGCCGGGAGTGTGCAGGAGCAGTTCGGAGAGGTCCTCCCCCGTGGCGGCGGAGACTTCCGCGGTGAGCTCCCAGGACGGGGTGTCTCGCCAGGGCTCGCCCATTCCCTGTTTCTGTGTTCCCTGCCCGGGAAACACCAGGCCGACCGGTACGTGATTCATGAACCCGCCTTCCGCACGACGCTCATCGAGGGGCACGCGCGGCCGGCCACCTGGGCTCAGGTGACCGGCCTCGTGCACCGACGGCTCAACGGGGGTACCGGCCGTCGGGGAAGGGGCCCGCCATCCGGACGGATCCCCCGTTCCTGACGCCTCATACAAGTGGGCCGTGCGAGCGGGCGGCAACGGACCTTTCAGGAAATTGCCAGCGGGCCTCCGCGTTCCGTACCCGGTCCGGCCGCGGGTGGCAGCAATCCCAGCTCGGCTGCGCGGACCCCCGCCTGGAAGCGGGAATTCGCACCGAGCAGGGTCATGATCTCCGCGACATGGCGCCGGTAGGTACGGACGGAGACGGTCAGTTCACGTGCCGCCACCTCGTCCGTGACTCCGGCCTGGAGCGCACCGAGTATCTGCCGGGCGAGCTCCGCCCGGTAGTGGTCCCCGAAGACCGTGCGCTCGCCTGCGGGCACGGCACGCACCCACACGCTCTCGAAGAGCGTCTGCAGCGTGTTGAGGACTTCCGGCACCCGGATCACCGACGCCCGGCGGCCGACCGCCGAATCGGCCGTCACCAGCGCGGAACTGCCGTCCACGATCATCGCCTGCAGCGGGGGGACCCGAGCGATCCGGATGGCCACGGGCCGTTCCCTGTCCAGTTGTTCGCGCACGTAGTCCTCGTCGAGGAGGGCGGGACTGGACAGCAGCCGAACGCCCACGCCCTCACGCGCACCGTAGATCAGTTCCCGCTCCGTGCGTGCGGACCGTTCGTCGGCGCCGAGCCGGCGTGCGTGCACGATGTCGATGCTCCGGGAGGCGCCCGAAATGAGCTTCTCCGCCTCGTCGAGCACGGCGTCGTAGCCGCTCTCGATGCCGGTGATCAGACCTTCCTGGAGACTTCGGTCCCTGTGCAGGGCGACCGTCGACTCGATCAGCGCCCTGACCTGGAGCAGGGCATGCTCCAGCTCGTCGCCTCCCCCGTTGGACACGTAGTGTTCCACCACCTTGGCTCTTGGCGTTGAGCGCCGACGGGCGGGCCCTCGTACGGGACGGCTCCGCTCCTACGGCTCTCCTGGTCGGTCTCGCTCGTTACTCCGAAAGCAGTCCGAACTCCACGGCCCGGACTCCGGCCTGGAAGCGGGAGTGCGCGTCGAGTTCGCGCATGATCTCCGCGACGTAACGCCGATACGTCCGAAGGGACACATTGAGTTCGCGCGCTGCCGTCTCGTCGGTGTTGCCCGCGCGCAGCCGCTCCAGGATGTTCCTGGCGAGTTCGGTGCGGAGCCGGGGGCTCAGCTGGAGATGGTCGGCGAGCCTCCGGCCGCGGGACCAGGCACCGGCGAAGAGCAGTTCGAGGGCGCGCACCGCGGCGGCGTCGTTCACGATGGCGGCCTGGCCTCCAGCTCCCTCCGCTCCCCGCACCAGTGCGGCCACGCCGTCGACCACCAGCGTCTCGCGCAGCTCGCTCTCCGACACCCGCACCTCGAGCCGGCTGTCGGCGAGCTGGGCCAGTCGGGCCAGCGAGGAGTGCGTCGCCTCCGCCGTGCACAGGATCCGCACGGCCGCCCGGTCCGAGATCCTGGTCAGCGACCGCACCACGACGTCGGCGAATTCGCCGGTCTCGGTCAGCGCGACGCACACCGTGTGCCGGGTCCGGCCGATGAGCGACTCGAGCGCGCGGCCGATCGGCACCCCGCCCGTTCGCGCCACCGGAGTCGGCAACCCCGAGCGCTGCCGGTGCAGCAGGACGGTGGAATCGATCAACGCACCCGCCTGCAGCAGCGCTTCTTCCAGCCCGGCGGAGTAATCGGCTGTGGGCGACTCCTCGGCCCCGCCGGTGCCCCCTGGTGCAACTAATCCATCCGACATCAAGCTCCCCCTATAGCGGCACCGGGTCCCACTCCCGCACGGCTCTTGCCGGTCACGAGCGTCACAGGCTCGCCCCATAAATCTGATGGCTACAACTGTTTATCGGTCAATTAACTTTACAGCCATAAGGAGCCGACCGGATTCTCTCCGACAGTAGTTCGAGTGATCACATTCAGTCAACCGGGCCTCATCAGTTACTCCCGTTAGGGGCCTTGTCAGCAAACTGCCCGCATACCCCGGAAGCGGCAGCTCATCTTCCCTTTTCATGATGTTACCGCAGCGTAACTTTCACTGTACGTGATGCGACTGGCCGCTAGCGGCCAGTCGTCCCACAGGGCGGGCATAGTCCCCCCTATGTTTCCGGCGTGACCACGCTTCGTGCACACACACCACCGACCAGAAAATACCGGGCAGACAACGTATTCCTGCCCAGGTCGGCGCCGCGCGTCACATAGCACCCGAAATTCCGGCCTTTTCGTAATGCCTGTGGGAATTACTGTCGAACAGCCGGGCAATTTCGGTCGCCTCAGGCCATCCCCGTGTACCCGCAGTCGCGCTCCCCGGGGGCGCGTCACGCACGCCCCGCTCACGGCACGTCCCAGTTCGCACCTCGTCGACGCGCGGGCCCCCATGCCCGACGCGCCATCAGGAATGGAGACCAACGTGAACACCCCACCTCAGCAGAGCATCACCGACCTTCTCCTGCACGCCGCACAGCACCACTCCGACTCCGGCATCCGCTACTGCCTCGGAGGCGCCGCCGCCGCATTCCAGGACCAGAGCCACCCGGAGCTCCTCGACGACGCCCTGCGGGTGCTGTCCGGACTGCGCGCCCAGGGCCTGCGCCCACAGGACAAGGTCGTCCTGATCCTGGAGCGGCCCAGGGAGTTCCTCACCGCGTTCTGGGCCTCGGTGCTCGGCGGCTTCGTGCCGTGCCCCATGGTGCCGCTGCGCGGCGACCCCGAGCGATGGGCTGCCCAGCTGACCCACGTCAACACCCTGCTCGACCGCCCCCTGGTGATCACCAGCGAATCCCTGAGCAGGGAACTGCCGCCGGTGGACGGGCTCGCGGTCGCCCCGCTCGACCGTCTGTACACCGAGGAACGCGCCGAGCCGTACACCGCCGCGCCCGCGGACACCGCGCTGCTCGTGCTGACCTCGGGCTCGACCGGGAACTCCAAGGCCGTTGTGCTCAGCCACGCCAATCTGCTGGCCTCCATGGCGGGGAAGAACGGCCACCACCGGCTCACCGCCGAGGACACCACCCTGAACTGGGTCTCCTTCGACCATGTGGCCGCCCTCCTCGAATGCCATCTGCTCCCACTGTCGACCGGCAGCCGCCAGCTGCATGTGGAACCCCCGGTGGTCCTGGGTGAGCCGCTGGAGTTCCTACGGCTCGCCTCCCGGCACGGCGTGACCATGACCTTCACACCCAACTTCCTTCTGAGCCAGCTGAGTTCGGCGGCGGAGCAGCTGCGCGACAGCGGGGAGCACCTCGACCTGACCCGGCTGCGGCACATCATCAGCGGCGGCGAGGCCGTGGTCCGCACCACCGGCGAGGCCTTCCTCGACCACTTCGCACCCTACGGACTGGCCCCCGACGCGCTGTGGCCCGCCTTCGGGATGACCGAGACCTGCGCCGGCAGCGTGTACTCCCGCAAGGCCTTCCCGGAGGTGGACCGGGGCAGCGAGTTCGCCTCCCTGGGCACCCCGGTGCGCGGCCTGCGCATCCGGGTCGCCGACAGCGACGACCGTGAGCTGCCCGCGGGCGAGGTGGGCGAACTCCAGCTCAGCGGCCCCATGGTCACCCGCGGCTATTACAACAACCCCACGGCCACCGCGGACGCGTTCACCGCCGACGGCTGGTTCCGCAGCGGGGACCTGGGCCGGATCGACGCCGGACGGCTCTCTCTGGTCGGCCGCAGCAAGGACAGCATCATCGTCAACGGCGTCAACTACTTCAGCCATGAGATCGAGACCTCCATAGAACAACTGCCCGGCGTCACCGGGTCCTACGTGGCCGCCTTCCCGACCCGCTCGGCGGGCGCCGACACCGAGGAACTGGTGATCGCCTTTCACCCGGAGGTCCCCGATGACGACGAGGTCGCGCTGCACCAGGTGCTCTCCGCCGTACGCAGCAGCGTCGTGATGCACTGGGGCTTCCGGCCCTCCCTCATCCTGCCCCTGCCGAAGGACGCCTTCCCCAAGACCAGCCTCGGCAAGATCCAGCGCGCTCTGATGCGCCGACGCCTCGAAGCGGGCGCGTACGACACCCAGAAGCGTGCCGTCGCCGACCTCACGGTGCGCATGCTGGGCGGTTACATCGCGCCCGAGAGCGACACCGAGCGGGTGCTGTGCGAGATCTTCGCCGAGATCCTCGACACCGATCCCGGCTCGGTCAGCGCCCGCGCCAACTTCTTCGATCTCGGCGGTACCTCGCTCGACATCCTCCGCCTGCGCAGCAAGGTGGCCGGGCGTCTCGGCGTCACCGGCCTGGAGATCATCACCGTGCTCAGGGCTCCCACGGTTCGCGCACTCGCCACGCGGCTCACCGAACAGGCCGCGCCCGGCACCCGCCCCTACGACCCGATCGTGCCGATGCAGACCAGCGGCACCAAGACTCCCCTGTTCTGCGTCCACCCCGGCGTCGGCGAGGTCCTCGTCTTCGTCAACCTGGCCAAGTACTTCGTGGGCGACCGGCCGTTCTACGCCCTGCGCGCTCGCGGATTCAACGAGGGCGAGAAGCCCTTCGTCACCTTCGAGCAGATGGTCGACTGCTATGTGGACGCCGTCCGCGCACGGCAACCGCACGGCCCCTACGCACTCGCCGGCTACTCCTACGGTGGCGCCGTGGCCTTCGAAATGGCCAAGGCGCTGCGCGCCCAGGGCGAGCGCGTCGACTTCGTCGGCAGTTTCAACCTGCCGCCGAACATCAAGTACCGCATGGACGAACTCGACTTCGCCGAGACCGCGGTCAACCTGGCGTTCTTCCTGGCCCTCATCGACCGCGAGCAGGCCCTGGAACTGCCCGGCCGGCTCCGCCATCTGCCCGCGGAGGAGCAGGTCGCCCGCCTCATGGATCTCGCCCCGCGCGAACGGCTGGCCGAACTCGACCTGGACCACGAGAAGTTCGGGAACTGGGCGGAGCTCGCCAACTCACTGACCGACCTGGGTCGCTCCTACCGGCCGAGCGGAACGGTGCCGTCGATGAACGTCTTCTACGCGATCCCCCTGCGCGGAACCAAGGAGGACTGGCTCAACAACGAGCTGCGCCGCTGGGACGAGCACACCACCGGGCCCAACCGCTACATCGAGGTGCCCGGCGAGCACTACACGCTGATGAGCCCCCAGCACGTGCCGTCCTTCCAAGCGATCCTGCGCCGCGAGCTCGACCGCGCCCTGGCCGACGCCGACCGCACCGCCGGCCGCACCGCCGACACCACGACAGCGACGGAGAGATCATGCTGACCGGAAAGAAGATCCTGGTCACCGGCGGTACCGGACAGGTCGCCCGGCCGGTGGCGGAAGCACTCGCCGAGCACAACGACGTCTGGTGTCTCGGCAGGTTCGGCACCCCCGGCGTCGAACAGGAGCTCAACGAGAAGTCCATCACCACATGGCACTGGGACATGGAGGACCTCTCCCCCGACACGCTCAAGGGCCTGCCCGAGGACTTCACCCACGTCATCCACTCAGCCGTGCGCCGGGGCGAAGACGGGGACTTCAACACGACCACCGAGGTCAACGCGGTGGCGACCGGCCGCCTCATGACACACTGCCGCACCGCCGAGGCGTTCCTGTACGTCTCCACCGGCGCCCTGTACGCGCGGCAGTCCCTCGACCACGCGTACACCGAGGACGACCCGGTGGACGGGGTCGCCGACTGGCTGCCCGCCTACCCCGTCGGAAAGATCGCGACCGAGGGTGCGGTGCGCGCCTTCAGCCAGGTGCTCGGCCTGCCCACGACGATCGCCCGGCTCAACATCGCGTACGGTCCCGGCGGTTACGGCGGTGTGCCGACGCTGTACTTCAGGCGGATGCTCGCGGGCGAGGCGATTCCCGTGCCGCTGACCGGCCAGAACTGGTGCTCGTTGCTGTACACCGACGACCTCGTCGCCCAGGTTCCTCATTTGTGGCGAGCGGCGGCGACCCCGGCGACGCTGGTCAACTGGGGCGGCGACGAAGCGGTCGGGATCACCGACTGCGTGCGGTTCATGTCCGAGCTGACGGGCGTGGAAGCCACGTTGCTCCCGAGCGGGATCACCCGGGAGACCTACCACTTCGACCCGACGCGACGCCGTACGCTGACCGGCCCCTGCGCCGTCTCCTGGCAGGACGGCATCAGCCGCACCCTCGAAACCCACTTCCCCCAGCACGTCCGCCGGCCCGCCCACCCCTGAGGAGACCCCGATGTCCGTGTCCGACTCGCCCAACCTCGAACTCGTCCGGGCCGCTTACGACGCCTTCCACCGCCGGGACCCGGACGCCCTCCTCGACGTCCTCGCGCCGGACGTGCGCTGGGTCCACCCCGACGGCATGTCCACCTACGACCTGGGCGGGACCGCGCACGGCCACGCCGGTGTCAGGGGGTTCCTGGCCCGGGTGCCCACCGTCCTGAACGGGATGCGGCTCGAACCGCACGAGTTCGTCGAGTCGGGCGACCGTGTCGTGGTGTTCGGCGTACGCCACGTGACGTCGGTGCGCGGCCACACCGAGCGGTTGAAGTTCGTCCACTCATGGACGCTGCGCGAGGGGAAGGCCGCCGTCATGGAGGACATCTTCGACACCGTCCTCTTCCACCGGCTCATCGAGAGCTGACCGTCACGACGGCCTGAGCGAGTCCTTCGACTGTCGGCCGACCTCCGAGAGGACGGCCGAGACGGCGGGACTCGACAGGGCGCCCCGGCGCACGACGAGGGACACGTGCCGGGTCAGCGGGGGGCCGTCGAGGGTGACCCTGCGCACCGGGTAGCCGGGCCGGTCGGGGACCAGATCAGGCATCAGGGAGACCCCCCAGCCCAGGGAGACCAGGCCCAGGGTGGCCTGCAGGTCGGGAGTCCGGGCCACCACGTCGGGGGCGAAGCCCGCCGCGGCACAGGCGTGCAGGGTGAGTCTGCCGAGCCCGGAGTCCGGATCGAGGGCCCAGGGGCAGTCGGCGTAGCCGGCGAGGGTGTCCGGCAGCGGCCCGCGGCTCCAGTCGCCGGGGGCCGCTCCCTCGGGAGCGATGACGAGACGTACCTGGTCCTCGATCACCTGCTCCTCGTACAGCCCCGGGATCGGTGGTTCGGGTACCCGGTCATAGCCGACCGCGAGGACCAGGTCGACCTGTCCGAGCCGGACCGCCTCCCGGCAGTTGCCCGCGGGGAGACCCCGCAGAGTGATCCTGAGCTCGGGATGTGCCTCGCGGACCCGGGTCAGCGCGGGGATCAGCAGGGCGGGGCCGTCGTGGAACGGCACGCCCACCCGGAGCTCTCCGCGGACCCGGCCGGTCGCGGCGATCAGGTCGGCCTCCGCCGTCTCCAGACCGGCGAGGATGCGCTCGGTGTGCTCGACGAGGAGCCGCCCGGCCGCGGTCAGAGCGGCTCGCCTGCTGCGCCGGTCCAGCAACGCGGTACCGGTCTCCGCCTCCAGCGCGGACAGCTGCTGCGACACCGCCGAGCGCGTGTAGTTGAGGGCCTCGGCCGCCGCGGCGATCGACCCGCGCGCCTGCACCTCCCGCAGCAGCACCAGTTTCCGTATGCCAAGCACCATTCGTACCGTCTGTTCCCTTAACGTCGGCCGTCACCGACTTTTACGCCAAGCGAGGGGACTCTTGGGCGAGTTGACCGATTGAATGAGCTACCCGCACACCTCCGTCCCGTCGAAGAGAGGTCGCCCGGCATGCCCACTTTGCTCCACCTCGACTGCAGTGCCCGCCCCGAATCCGTCTCCCGGCAGATTTCGGCGGAGTTCGCGGTGGCCTGGCGCTCGGCCCACCCGGAAGGCAGGCACATCCATCGTGACCTGGCCGCCACGCCCGTACGCCATGTCGACGCGGCGCAGATCGAGGTGGTCACCCGGCTCGAGACGGCGGGCACGGTCGATCTGGACGAGGCGCGCCAGGCGGCTCGGACCGCCAAGGAGCGCGAGAGCTGGCGGCACAGCTGGGAGCTGATCGACGAACTCCTCGCCTGTGACGTGCTGCTGATCTCGCTGCCGATGTACAACTTCTCCGTCCCCTCCACCTTCAAGGCGTGGTTCGACCGGGTCGCCGTCCCGCCGCTGATCGTGGACTCGCAGACCGGCAAGGGCCCCCTGTCCGGGCGGCGGACCGTGGTGGCGACGGCGCGCGGGGGGAGCTACGGACCGGGTTCGCCGCGCCACGGGGACGATTTCCAGGAGCCCTATCTGCGGGCCGCGTTCCGCATGGTGGGACTCGCCGACGAACTGCACTTCCTGCACGCCGAGATGACGAAGTCCGGCTTCGTTCCCGAGCTGGCCTCCTACCGGAAGACCGCTGTCGGCTCCCTCAAGCTGGCGGTGGAGCGCGCCCGCGAGATCGCGCGCGGCTGACCCGTCGACGTCCTGGGCCGCCCCTGGAGCTATGCGGTCCGGGTGGCCACGAAGTCGCAGAGCGCGTCGAGAGCCCGCCGCGGCGGGCCCGACGGCAGCGTGGCCAGCGCGGAACGCGCCCTGGCGAGCCGCTCGTCCATGATGCTGCCGGCCCGTCCCATGGCTTCGGACCGCTGGAGCAGGGCGAGCGCCCTGAGGTGCCGCTCACCCCGTAACCCACCGGGGTCGGACAGCAGGGCGCGCAGTTCGTCGTCGCCGGGCCACGCGTCGTCGAGCACCAGCAGGACAGGAAGGCCGGCCACTCCGACCGCGAGGTCTTTGCCCTGCTCCTTGCCGAGGTCCGCGGACGGCGAGGCGATGTCGATCAGGTCGTCGGATATCTGGAAGGCCACGCCGAGGTGCTCGCCGTACTCCGCGAGCGCCTCACCCACGTGGGCGGGTGCGCCGGCCTGGGCCGCGCCGAGCCGCAGGGAGAGGGAGAGCAGGGACGCCGACTTGTCGGCGATCACATCGAAGTAGTGGGGCAGGCGCTCCTCGGGGAGAGCCGGGCCGACGAGTTCCCGCAACTGGCCCTGGACGAGACGTTCCGAGGCCTCTGCCTGGACCGGGACCGCCTCGGAGGTCAGTCCGGCCGACAGCTGGGCGGCCTTGGCGAGCAGCCAGTTGCCCGACCTGACCGCGACGGTGTTGCCCCAGCGGGCGTTGACACTGGTCACACCGTGGCGGATGAGGGCCTCGTCCATGACGTCGTCGTGGTGGAGCGAGGCGGTGTGGATGAGTTCGGCGACCACGGCCGCCTCGACGACGCCCACGGCCCTCGGAGTGCCGAACTCCGCGCCGAGCAGGGTGAGCAGCGGCCGCAAACGCTTGCCGCCGGCCGCGATCAGATGGCCGACGACCTCGGACAGGCGCGGGTCGTCCGCCTCACGCACGCACTCATGGAGCCGGGTCTCCACTTCCTCCAGACCCCGCTGCATGCGACGTTCCCAGGCTCGGTCCCGTACGGCGAGCCGCGTGATGATCGACCGGCCTCGCACCCTCGCAGTCAGCGCGGACATCCACTTCCCCTTCGAGTCGTGGCCCTCGGCCGACGGCTTTCCACACCGGAGCGTAGGAACGTGTCCCCGTACGGCGACAGGCATTCCCGCACGTTTGTCCGCAATCGGACACGGGCAGCGCATCTGTGGCAGCAACCTGCAGGAGAGGTCCCGCAGACGGTCGCCGTGTACTAGCCGCCCACCACTGGGATCGTGCGATGGTGGGCAGCCGCTTCAACTCCCGACCCTCCCCTCACGCTTGGGAGCCCCCCATGTTGCGCGGTATAGACGTCAGTTCGTACCAGTCCTCCCACTACGGCACCGACGGCCTCTCCTTCGTCTTCATCAAGGCGACGGAGGGGCGGTCGTACGTGAACCCCAGACTCGCCGCCCAGACGAAGACGGGCCGGGACGCCGGTCTGGTCGTCGGCTTCTACCACTTCCTGTGGCCGGGCGACATCACGGCCCAGGCGGAGTACTTCGTCGGCAAGGCCCCCGAGCGTGCGGGCGACATCCTCGCCGTCGACTGGGAGACGACCGGCGAGGGGACGCACGCGAGCAACGCGGAGAAGGACCGCTTCATCCGGAAGCTGAAGCAACTGCGGCCGAGGAACCGGGTGGTGCTCTACTGCAACCGGCACTACTGGCTGAACGTCGACGACACCTCGTACGCGGGCGACGGCCTGTGGATCGCCGACTACGTCGGCGCGGGCAAGCCCCGTATCAAGGCGAAGTGGCGCTTCCACCAGTACACCGACGAGCCGCACGACAAGAACGTGGCCGACTTCGCGAGCGAGGAGGCGCTGCGTGCGTGGGCAAAGGTGAGCTGACCGTCGTACGGGGTCCGTCAGCCGCCGTCCGTCGCCAGGAGGAAGAGCACCGCGCCCGTGACGACGACGACCGAGGCGAGCAGGGTGTGGATCCGGGCCCTGCGCAGGGCCCGGCGCACCTGCCAGGCGTGGACGAGTTCCAGCAGGGCCCGGCGGCGCGCGGTCGCGTGGGCGGCGTTGGCGCGGGCGTCGGCCAGGCCCCGGGAGAGTCCGGCGCGTCGCTCCTCGTCGCGTTCCCGGGCGAGCAGGGCCGCGAGCCTCACCGCGACATCGGTGTGCTCGCGGCAGGCGGCCTCCAGTTGGCCGACGGTACGGCCGAAGGGGCCGAAGAAGGTCTCGGGCGCCGCGTCGATCTCCGCCCGGAGGTCGGCCAGCGCGGGGCCGGCGAGCGACCGCAGCGTGGCGAACCGGGGCGTCAGGACCTCGCCGGTCGACCACAGCGCCCAGGCCACCCCGGCCACCGCCACGACGAGCCCGCCGACGGCGAGCAGGACGTCGGCCGTGCCGTGGATCTTCCCGACGGCCGTCAGCGGGAAGCCGCCCAGGAGCAGTCCGCCGACGGCGCCGGTGGTCGCGACGGACCAGCGGGCCGTGGCCCGCATGTCGGCGACGGCAGCCTGCGCGGCACCGGAGACCGGCTGGTCGTAGGGCTGGTCGAGGGGCTGCTCACCGGCGACGGGTGAGCTCACGTCCGTTCCGGCTCCGCGTCCGGGTCCTCACCCCGGAACAGGTGGTCCGAGCCGTCGTCGGGGAGTTGCTCGTACCGCTGCCAGCGGGTGCCGTCGTACCGCTCCACCTCGTTGTCGGCGTTGAGCCTGATGCTGCCCGCCTCCGGCTGTTCCTCGGGTGCCATGCGCGACCTTCCCTTCAGTCCTCTGTGCAGGAGTTGGTGTAGTACACGTCGACTCGCACCGCGTCGTAGTGGCGGCTGTTGTCGCCCAGGGGGTCGCCGTCCCAGAAGGGGCGGGTGCCGACGTTCCCGCCGCAGAACAGCGTCGGCGCCTTCTTCAGCAGGGCCGCGTTGGTGTGGCGGGCCAGGATGCGGGCGTTCTCCTCGAAGTGGGGGGCGCCGCCGAAGGTGATCAGCATGCCGACCTTGCGGCCCTTGCCACTGCGGGCGACCTCCTTCGCCACGGCGGCGGTGACCTTGGCGGCGTCGGCGGACGTGAGTGCCTTGCGCTGCCCGGCGCGGGCGGTGGACTGCGAGGAGAGGGCGACACCGACCGTGTGGTACTTCGGATCGATGCCGCCGGCCACCGCCTTCCCGCCCGGCGCGTCCGACGCGGGCGCGGAGCCGGTGGGGCGCGTCGGCGGTTCCTTCTTCTCGGGGGGTGCGGGCGGCAGCAGCCCCAGGACCAGGACGAACAGCACGAGGAAGAGGTCCGCGAAGAGCCAGCCGGCGAGGTGGCGGGGGGCGGTCGCCGAGCGTTCCTCGGGCTCCGGCCACGCGTCGCCCTCCCCCTGACCGCCTTCGTGGTCCTCGTACGACTCCTCCCAGGCGCGCCCGGCCGGAGCGCTCACTGGCCGCTCCCGTCGCCGTACCACTGGTCGGTGTCCGAGGAGCCCCGTTCGCCTCGGCCGACGCCTGTCGTGGGGTCGGGGGCAGGGTCCTGGGCCGGGTCCCGCTCCGGCCACTCCGTGGGCTCCGGGTCGGGCTCCTCGGCCGTCATGCGGGCGTCGGCGGGGTCCCGGCCCGCCGCGGGCGCGGTCCTGCCCTCGTCGTGTTCGTGCAGGTGGTCGAAGGCGTCGTCGCCCATCGGGTCGTAGAACCCGGAGGGCCCCGAGGTGGGTCCCGCCGACGGTGGGGGCGTCCAGTTGGGGTCGAGCCGGTAGATCGTGTTCTCCATGGCGGCCAGGTACATGTCCAGCTTCTGGGTGCGCTCGACGAACACCAGCATGGCCTCGCGGACCTGTCGGGTCCCCTCCAGGACCACCTCGGCCACCCGCACATGCGCCTGGTCGGAGTCCCGGGAGGTCTCGGTCGCCTCGTTCAGTTCGGCGAGCAGCTCCGCGAGGGCACGGCGGGTGGCCTCCTCGTCCGCGCTGAGGGACTTGCGCATCGCGGCGAACTCCTGGATGAGCTGGTGCGGAACGGTCAGGGACCTGCCCATCCGTTCCAGGGCGCCGGCCGACGACGTCCAGCCCTCCAGCGCCTTGGTGAAGCCGGATTCCGGGCCGGGGTCGAAGATCTTGCCCAACCGCTCGGTGGCCTCGTGCAGGATCAGGGTGAGCCGGTCGGTGGCGCCGCTGATCTCTCCGGCGGCGCGGACGAGTCGACCGGTGGGTACGGCCGCCGCCTGGGCGCCGGTCGTCGTCGACAGCTCGAAGGTGATCAGTGCCAGTTGTTCGCCCACCGACCGGCGTAACTCGGCGCGGGAGGAACGCTGCTGGGCCTGCAGGCGCAGCCAGTGCAGGGCGACGGTGAGGGTCACCACCACCAATATGAGCGCCACGACCAACAGCACGGCGGTCCCGCCGAAGTCGTCGGCCCACAGCGTGAGGAAGTTGGCGCCCTCCTTGTACTGCTTGAGCGCGGAGTACAGCGAGAGCCAGGTCACGACGATCGGCGCGAAGACGCACACGTCCCGGATCACGCCCAGCCAGCCCAGGATCTGTCGGCCCGGTTGCGGGGCGTCGGGCACCAGCAGGTGCGGCGGGTAGACGCGGATGAGGTCGAGGCCGATGAGGGCGCGGCCGCCGGCGACGGCGTCGTCGGCCACCCGTTTCAGCACCACGCGACCGGTGACGCTGGGGGATCGCAGGGCGAGCTTCGCCAACTGCGCTCCCGCCGCGCGCAGTTCCGGTGTCGCGCTCGGCGGGGCCGCCGCCCCGGGCGGCTGCGGCGGGACTGTGTTCGTGGTCACCGTGTGCCTTTCGTTTTCGTGACTCCGGTTCCTGAGTCCGGTTTCCCGAGTCCGGTTTCGTGAGCCCGTTCGTGGGTCCGGTTTCGTGAGCCCGGTCGTGATTCCGGTTCGTGAGCCCGGTCGTGGTTCCGGATTCGTGAGCCCGGTCGTGGTTCCGGTTCGTGCGTCTGGTCGTGGTTCCGGTTCGGGACTCGGGTCGGCGTGGTGACGCCGTCGGTCAGTCGTGGCGCCGGTCGGGTTCGTCATGGTGCGACGAGCCCCGCGGCTCGCCGGGCCGGAATGCGGGAGTCGAGTGGTCCGGTGGTTCGGAGGGGCGCTGTCGCGGAGACAGGTTCTGCCGGAAGTACTCGCTGGCCGCGATGGCGTCGACGGCCTGGACGGCGTACTTGGTCCCGTTCTCCCGCAGCGCCTTGAGCAGCGCCGCCGGCGGCGGATGGCCGGCGAGGACCAGGACGTCCTGGACGTCCCTGCGCTGGACGGTCTGAGCGCCGGTGAGGCAGTACAGGAGCCACTTGTAGTACTTGACGGCCAGGCCGGGCTGTCCGTCGGACATGGTCTGCACGGCGCTCGCCAGGAAGCGGTGGTCGCCGAGGACGGACGCGATCCGGTACTTGTCGGCGCGGCGGGCCCGTCGCCGGTAGCAGATCTGGAGGAGCTCCCGGCCCAGCGAAGGGTCCGTCGCCGTGATGCGGTCCACCTGCGCCAGCAGGACCTCGACGGGCAGGTCGGCCTGGGCGAACCGGCGCACCTCCTCGACCAGGGCGGTCTCGGGCAGCCCGGCACTGCGGGCGACCAGCAGGACGCCGAGGATGTCGACCCGCAGGCCTCGGCGGCGGGCCAGCTCCAGCTCGAAGTCGAGCCGCTCGCGCAGCAGATCCCCGCGGGGAAGCGCCGACCTCAGGGCGGACACCAGGCCGGAGCTGGTCTCGGCGGCCGTGTGGGAGCCCGGGTCGGTCCTGGCCCGCAGCACACGGCGCAGTACCTCGGTGTGCAGGGTGTCCCGGACGATGGACAGTTCCCGCAGGTCCTGGCGGTGCGGCGACCAGTCCCGTACCAGCGTCTCCAGTTCCTGCGGCTTCACCCGCCGCAGGTGCGTCTCCACCTGGGGGGCGCTCGCCCGTCGGCTCAGGAAGGCGACCTCGTCGGGCTCCAGACGGCCCTGCACCGCGTCGAGCAGCATGCCGGCGACGTCCTTGACCATGCCGGTGGAGGTCTGGTGCTCGTCCTGCCAGGCGCGTGCCTCCTGCCCGCTGCGCAGCGGCTCTCTCGGTCTCAGCCGGGCGATGGCCTCGGGGCCGCGCCTGCGGTGCAAGCGCACGAGCCGGGCGGCACGCTCGACCGAGGCGTCCGCCCCGCCCATGTCCTCCACCACGTCGGCGCGCACCAGCAGCCGGGAGTTCCCCTGGTGCAGGGGGCCGCGCTCCCGGTCGAGGAAGACGAACCGCGGCAGCCCCGGGGCCGAGTCGCTCTCCTCGCTGGTAGCGAAGGTCCACTCGCCCGCCGTCAGCAGGCCGAGCACCCCGCTCAGCGCCTGGATCACCACCTCCCCCGGGACCCGCGACCCGACGATCGTCACGGGATCGGTGGGAGCGGACAGCACCGCGGCCGCGACGGGGGCGAGCAGCGCCTCCGGCACCTCGGCCGCCGCCTTCTCCAACGCGGCGCCGTCGGGCTCGAGATGGGGCCGCAGCCGGTTCAGCGGCACCGGCGGCAGGTGACTCTGCGTCCCGTCGAGGCCCCCGGGCGGCAGCCAGTTCCAGTCGCTGCGGCACAGGGTCAGCGCGAGCGCCAGGTCCACCTCTGCGACCGGCCCGGTCAGGACGTGGGTCAGCGTGGATCCGCTGCGGCCGTGGGCGTCCTGGACGGAGACCTTGCGCAGGACGGCCGCCTCGTCGTCGTACGTCAGGTACATGTAGCCGGGCCGGGTGGAGCTCTGGGCCGCCCAGACGAGCGCGGCGAGGCGGCGGTCCCAGCGGCCGAGGTCCGCGTCGCTCAGTGACGTGGCCACCGGGCCCACGCCGTTCCCGCCGGTGAGGGAGAGTTCCGACCACCGGTAGACGGTGAGGTCGGCGAACGCCCTGGGGCCGGAGAGGGCGGGCAGGCTCATGTCCCGGACCCCCCGTGACGAGCGTCCCGGTGCAGGCCGAGGTAGGCGCCCGGCCCGGTGAGTACACCCTTCATCGCGAGCAGCGAGAGCAGGGGGGCGAGGACGCGGTGCTGGCCGAAGCCGTCGCCGAAGTACCTCTCGGGCTTCTCGCCCTTCCTTCTCACCTCGAAGGATGCGGTGCCGGTGGCGGAGGCCAGGTGGAGCGTGGCGTCCTCGCACTCCTGGACCAGGTCAAGGGCACGACGGCCGCCGCGGGCCGCCAGCAGCGCGTACACGTCCTCGCTCTCGCGTTCGACGCTCGCGAGGTCGTCCTCGGGTTCGTCGCCCCCGGGCAGCCAGGGCTCGGCCTCCGCGAGCCGCAGGTGCCTCAGGGTGTCCGACTTGGAGACCACCAGCGCGCACGGCAGATTCAGCAAAGGATCGTCGGTGGCGATCCGCTGCGTCTTGAGCCGCGCGCGTACGGCCGCCACCGCCCGGTCCTCGCCCTGCGCGGACCCGCGTCGGCTCATACGCCGCAGCCCAGGAACCGTTTTCGGGTCGACCACGCACAGCAGGGCGTTGAGCCCGCCGAGGAAGTCGACCTCCGGGCCGTGCCGCTGGAGACGCTCGCCCGCGATGTCGAAGAAGACGACCGTGTGCCGGCGGCCGGAGTTCAGATCGGTGACGATCAGCCCGACGGCGAAGTGCAGGGCCTCGCCCCCGGGGGTGGCGCGCAGTTCACGGCGTTCCCGCATCAGCGGATCGATGGTTCTGGCCCGGTACTCGTTGTACTGCCGTTGGTCCAGCGGCTGCACCTTGATGCCGTACCGCTGGGCCAGCCCCGCGTCCATCACCTGGTGGATCATCGCGGCGAGGAGGTGCGACTTGCCGGTGGCGGACTCGCCCACGAGGCCGATGCGGACCGGGGTGCCGTAGGAGGGGTAGCGCTCGGGGATGTGGTGCTCGTTGATGGCGGTGTTGCCCGGACAGACGCGGTAGGAGCGCGCCTCCTGGGCGGCCTGGGCGGCGCGCCCGCCGGCCGGGGCCGGTCCGGTCGCGGGCTCGTCCGGTTCACCGCGCAGCGCAGGGGCCCGCGTGTCCTCGTACTGGCCGCGCCGCAGGCTGTCCCAGTCGAGGACGTTCAGGCAGACGGGGCACTCCACCGTCAGCCGCTCCGGCTCCCGTGCGGGAGGGGCCACGAACGGCGCCGCGCGCGAGGGCCGTGGCGGGCTCGGCTCGGGTGGGGTCTCCACCCCTAACCAGGACAGCAGGGTGGCCCGCAGTCCCCGGCGGCCGCCGGGGACGGGCCCGGGCGGGGGGCCGCCGTAGGCGGCCGCGGCCTCGTCGGCGGCGGCCCGGGCGGCCGCTGCGGCCGCCCGGTCCCGGCGTTCGCGTTCCCGGCGGGCGGCCTCCTCCTCACGCTGCCGTCTGACCTGACGCACCGACCGCTGCTGGGCGCGGAGCTGGGCGAAGTCCTTGCGGGCCAGTTCCTGCGCGCGCTCCAGGTTCCGGTCCAGCCGCTCCTGCCACAGCCGCTGTCCGGGCGGCGGTTGGGGCTCAAGCCACTCCTGGACCTCCCAGGCCCTGGGCAGCCGGGGCGGCAGCTGTGCCGGTCCGGTGTGGGAGAAGATCCGCAGCATCAGGTCCCGGATCCACTCCTCGTGCGGGTCCACGAGGTCCCGCAGCGCGCTGCGGCTGCTGCCCGGGGGCACCGTCTGGCCGGTCGCCATCCAGAAGGCGAGCAGTGCCGCGCTGTGCACGTCGTCCTGCTCGTCCGCGGTACGGCCGTGCCCGAACTCCGGCGGGTCCCAGGCGGTGACGGGCCGTGCGGGCAGGAGCCGGTTGGCCCGGACGGCCGTGTCCAGGCCGGACAGTTGGAGGCCGTCCCCGTCCCACCACAGGTACTCCGGGGACAGCCGCCCGTGGACCAACCCGCAGCGGTGCAGCGCGGCGACACCGGTGAACAGGTCGCGCACGGCGCCTTCGAGCTTGTTGCCGTGCAGCGCGTCCGGGGACGTCCAGTCGGCGAGCCTGCGGCCGCGCAGGGCCAGCAGCAGCCGGGGACCCGTCGGGCTGGTGTCGTCCCGGGCGACCACGTGGGCGAGCTGCCTCGGCACCCGGTCGCGGTGGAACAGGCGGACCAGCACGGCGGTGTTGTCGAACTCCCGCTCCAGCGCCGCCACATCGGTGCCGCGCCGGGCCGACTTGACAACGAGCTGACGTCCCGTCACATAGTGGCGGAAACGGGCCATGTGCCAGCCGTCGCAGACGAATTCGGAGCCCTCACCGGACTCCGGAACGATAGCGATGTTCACCCGCTGCCCTCGTGGCTCTGCGGGTCGTTCACCGCGAAACTCCTCAGTCAACGCCACGACCTCCCCCCAAGTCGACGCGCCCCGCAGTACGTGCAGGGGCAAAGCTCTACCACAAACGGAACCACGAAGGAGACGTTTTGTGCAGGAACAGTTACTTGGCGTGATGTCGTGTGCCAAGCTGTCCCGGAGCGGTCCGGCCCCGGCACGTGGCCGAGTAGAGTCCCGAAACCGTCACGGGGTCCAAGAGGGGGTGGGGGGCGTGGGGGAGTTCACGGCCGCCGAGCTGCAACGGGAGGGCATCGTGGGCCTCCTGGCCGAGCTGTATCCCGGCCCCGCGGAGACACGTGTGCTGCTGGAGCCGCTCGGGGGCAGCCTGTCCCGGGTTCCCGACCAGGGCACGCCCCTCGTGCGGTGGTACCACGTCTGTCGGCTGACCGAGCACGGCGCCTTTCCGTTCGACCTTGGGAAACTGCTGGAAGCCGTGCTGGCGGAGCATGCGGACAAGACCCTGAAGGCGTTCCTCGCGAGGCGCTGCGACGGCTGCTCCGGGGCCGTCGAAAGCGCCGGTGCCGCAGGTGGGCTCCCCGATCCGGCGACCGTGTTGTTCCTGATGTCCGGCCCGCGCACGGAGCGACGGCTGGCTCTGGGCGCGGAGTTCGACGAGGTCCAGGAGGCGGTCGCGGGGGCCGGCTCGCGCCGCATCGAGTTACGGCTACGGGCGGCGGCCCGCAACGACGGTGTCGTGTCGGCCCTGGACGCCGAGCGCCCGGACGTCCTGCACTACGCCGGGCACGGCTCGCCCAACGGGAACCTGCTGATGGAGGGGCCCGGCGGAAGCATGGCCCCGGTGCGGACCGGCTGGCTGGCGGAGGCGCTCGCGGCGGTCGGCGGAGTGCGCTGCCTCGTCCTGACGAGCTGTCACCTCGGGCGCGACCTGGAGGACTTCCGCTCCTGCGCCGACTTCTCCATCGGCGCGACCGTCCCGCTCCGCGACCGCGACGGTCGCGCCTTCAGCCGCGTCTTCTACGAGGCCCTGCGCCGAGGCAGACAGATCCCGGACGCCTTCGCGCTCGGCGCCGCCCAGGTCACCATGACAGCCGGCGACTCCCAGGGCCTGCGGATCGTGCGGGGCCGCCGGGGCGGGGGGGCGTTGCCGTGACCGAACCTGCGCCGTTGCCCGTGCCCGACGGGGCTTGCTCTGCGCCCGAGGGGGCGTTACCGCCGTCCGACGGGGCTTCGCCGGTGCCGGACGGGGCTTTACCGCCGGCCGACGGCCCCTGTTCCGCCGCCGGCAGGAGCCGACCGCCACTCGACGGTGATGTCTCGCTTCGCGAGGCGGGAGCGCGCAGCGCGGGCGACACCGGCCAGCCGGACACCGCCGCCGGCGAACCGGTCGAGGCGCGAAGACCAGCCGACGCGCCCGAATGGGCCGAAACCCGGCGACCGGCCGACGCACCCGGGCCGACCGAGCCCCGGAGGCCGACCGTCGTACACGGAGCAGGCGACCGGTACAGCCCTACCGCCCCGCAGGGAGCAGTCGGCCCGGGTGGCCCTGCCAACCCCCCGGCGGCTAACGCCGATCGGGTGCACACGGCCCCACCCACAGCCAACCCGGACCGGACACCCACCACCCCGCCCACAGCCCACCCCGACCCGCCCCACACCACCCCACCCGCACCCGGCACCGACCACGCCCACACCGACGCCCACACCGCGCAAGGCGACTGGACCGGCCCCGGCTTGGGGGCCGGTGGCTGGGGTGGCGTCGACTGGGCCTCGCACCGGAGGCGGGCTCGGCCCGAGGGTGGGGCGGAGGGGCGCAGTCGGGCGGCGATCGAGTTCGAGCTCGGGCTCGCGGGCGGCGCGGGTGATGCGGACTCCGGCGTGGGGGGCGATCAACCGGAGGACGGGGCGACGGTCGTGACGGACCGTCTGTTGATCGGGCTGGGCGAGGCCGGGCAGACGTGTCCCGAGTGCCACCACACCTTCCGGCTCGGCGAGGAGGTCGTGGTGGACCGGGACCCCGCCGACGGCACGTACACGCTGCGTCACCGCGGCAGACTGCTGGGCTGCGGAAACGCCGGCACTCTGGACACGCACACCTCGCGCCTGGCGGCGGACTTCCACCGCGGGCTCGACGAGAGCAACCCGCCCTCCGGCGACAAGCATCCGGTACGGCTGGCGCCCGGGCACGCGCTGCTCGGCCTGCACGCGGGCGTCGGGGGACGGCCGCCCACCCGGTTCACCTGCTGGGTCTGCGACATGACGCTCCGCCCCGGAGACCTCGTGATCCACTGCACCTGCTCCCCGCACCGCCCGTACTGCATGGGCGCGATTCACCGCGATCCGGAACGGGGAAATCTCTGCTACGACAACTGGCGGGCCCACAACGACACCGATCCGTGTGTGGGAGGGGGCGGCGGCTGATGACCGACACGACACCCGCTCCCCCGGAGGAGTCGCGCTACGCCCGCCACGCGCTGGTCCCCGGCTGGGAGCAGGACCGACTGGGCTCGGCGACCGTGGCCGTGCTCGGCGTGGGCGCGCTCGGCAACGTCGTCGCCCAGGCCCTCGCCCTGGCCGGTGTGGGCCGGCTGCTGCTGTGCGATCCCGACGTCGTGGCGCCCAGCAACCTCAGCCGCTGCCCGCTGTTCCGCCCCGACGACGTGGGCCGCTCCAAGGCACAGGTGGCCGCGGCCGCGCTCGCCCGCCTGGCACCGGAGGTGCGCGCCGAGGCCCGCACCGCTTCCCTGCTCTCCGGCGTCGGCCTGGGCGAACTGCGCGCCGCCGGACTCGTCGTCAGCTGCCTCGACAGCCGGGCCGCACGGATCGAACTCGCCTCCCGCTGCAACCTGGTGGGCGTCGGCATGCTCGACGGCGGCACCCACGACTGGGGTGGCCAGGTCGCCTACTTCCCTCCCGGCGGCCGCTGCTGGGCCTGCGGAACACCGACGGATGAGCTGGCCGTGGCGGACAACCCCTGGTCGTGCGCCGCGCCGCTCGCCCCCGGGATGCCGGTCGGCGCGAGCGCCCCGGTGTCGTTCCTGGTCGGATCGTGGCTCGCCGGTCACGCCGTACGGCTGCTGCTCGGTCTGCCGGTGGAGCCGCTGCCGCTGCGGATCGACACGTACGGCTCCGCGGTGCCCGTGTCCCGCGCGGGCTCCATGCACACGCCAGGAGAGGACTGCCCCCTGCACGAGCGCATCGAGGAAGACGACGTCCGGCGACTGCCCTTCGGCCACGAGGCCCGCGTGAGCGAACTGCTCGCCCACGCGGACCCGGACGAGGAGCCGCTGGGCTGGGCCGGTTTCCGGGCGGCGGACGAGCCGCCGAACGCGCTGCCCGCGGCGTTCCGGCTGCGCGCCGCGCCACCGGAGGCCACCCTGCGCGAGATCGGAGTGGCTCCCGGGGAGCTGCTGGCCGTGACGCGCCGGGACGGAAGCGGACTGCGGTATCTGGAGTTGGCCGGAGACGGGGGGATCCGATGAGAGAAGACCTGCGGGACGAGCTGTACGCGGTGCTCGAGAGAGCGGTGAGCCTGGAGGAGGCCCGTATCCACCTCCAGGCGCTGGGGTTCCCGGTGCAACGGCTGAACTTCCAGGTCTCCCCCCAGCAGTTCTGGTCCAACCTGCGGCAGTTGCTGACCGAAGGGGCGCACCCCGACGGCGAGTTCAGGCTGCTGCGCCAGATCCAACCGCAGTTCCCGGACAACAAGGTGCTCCAGCGGATCCTGCACATCGAGGTCGGTGAGCGGGCGGCGGCCGCGGCGGCCCAGACATCCCCGCCGCCCGGGCCTCCGCACGGTGGCTACGGGCCCCCCGGGTACGGGCAGTACGGCATGCACGCGATGGCCCCGCCGCCCTACCAGCAGCCCCACCACGTACCGGGCGGCCCGTGGGCCCCTGCCTACTACTCTCCGCCGCACCCCGGGCCGCCCACCCCTCCCACGGGCCCGGGCCCGGCCTCGCCGATGGGCAACGAGCACCCCGCCCCGCCGCCGTACACCGTGCGGCCCCATCCGCAGGAGGTGCCGGCACCGGCCCCTGAGCCCCAACCCCCCACCGATCACCACACGCTGGTGTTCGTCGCCGGCAGCCACCATGTGCAGTTCATCCAGACCGTCCAGCGCGAGGAGCCCGCGGCCCAGCTGCTCTTCGTCAGCAACAACGGGAACGCCGAGGTCGGCCAGGTCGCGATGCTGCTGGAGGAGCCTCTGTCCGCCAAGCGCGTCGAGATCCTGCGGCGCGCCCTGGTGGATCTCGGCGCCCCCTCGGACCTCGAACTCCTCCAACAGGTGCACGGGCACCGCCCCTATCTGTTCCACGAGTTGCGCGCGCAGGGCCCCGACACGCAGCCGTACAGCCTGGACAGCGTCCCCTCGATCACCACGGGCCACGACATCGCGGCGGCGGTGCTGGGCCACGGCGAGGGCGCGTACCGGGACCGGCTCGCGCGGCGGCGGCGAACCGTCGTCGACCGGTTGCTGCCCGACGGCGCCTGGGTGGAGCTCGATCCTCTTTCGCAGACGTTGTACGACTCGGGCGTGCGGGACGGCGACACCCTGCGCGTGTCACCCGAGAGCACCGCCGGCGCGGGCGCGCCCCAGGAGCGGATCCGGGCGATCCTGCGGGTGAAGAGGGAGATCCTGCGGTACGCGCAGCAGCACACGGACTTCTTCCGGATCGACCACATGGACGACCCGGAGTTCCCGACGGTCTACGACATCTCCTTCGATGCGCCCGGTTTCCGCCCCCCGCCCGAGGGCGCGCCCCCCGGTTCGCCCCCGGTGCCCCAGAACGTGCACACGGTGACGATCCTGCTGGGTCCGAAGTTCCCGTACGGCGCGCCGCTGGCCGTGTGGCAGACCCCGGTGTTCCACCCCAACATCCTGGGCCCCGAGAGGCCACCCGAATGGCCGCCGGAGGCCCAGGACGCCCCGGACGGACTGGTGTGTCTGGGACAGTTGAACCGGGCGTACCGGCCGACGATGGACTTCGGGAGGCTGTGTCAGATGCTGGTCGACATCGCGGGCTACCGCACCTACGACGTCCGCTCCCACAATGACGGTGGCGAGGGGTGGTTCAACGCGCGCGCGGCGCGGTGGGCCGCCTCCGAGAAGGGGGAGGCGATGATCAGGGAGATCGGCGGTGTGCCGTCGGCGCCGCCGCGGGAGAATCCGGACGGGGACGCCATGAGCCTGCGGGTGCGGGCCCTGCGGCTCAGGAAAGCGAACGTGGTCGGCGATGACACCTGACGGCGGCTCACACAGGTGGCCGGGTCCGGGTCTGGAGCTGGGCCGTGAGCCGCAGGTCGAGCTGTACCGGGGCGAGGGCACCGCGCGCGTCGCCCGGCGGCTGGGCCTGGTGCCCCTGCTGGAGGCGGTGCTGGCCGACGAACTGCGGGAGTACGCACGGGATCCGGAGTTCGGTTTCGTGCTGCTCTTCCACGACATCGAGGGCCCAGGCCGGTACGAGGGGCCGCCCGAGATCGTCAACCTGCGCCCCGACTTCGGCCATCTGACGGTGCTGGCGCACATCGGCGACCGGGTGCTGTACCAGCAGCCGCACTCCGTGACCGGGTTGCTGGGTCCGGTGCTCGCGGCGCTGGCCCGCACCCTCGACCCCGGCGAACCGCGTTGGTCGTTCCGCGTCGACTCCATCGCCCAGCGCGACGCGGCGACTGGCCGCGACCTGCGTGTCCACGGGTCGCGCGGGGCCTACGGGGACTTCGACCACTACGACGCCCCTGACCCGTACGACCGCTACGACTCATACGACCGCTACGAGGCCTACGACGCCTACGAACGCCGTCGGCGCCGCGAACTGCTCGAAGGCCGCGACGCGTCCCGGCTGCCGCCGATCGTGACGGGCACCGGTGACGTGGACGTCACTCGTTCCTCGCGGCTGTCGTTCGGCGTGCGGCGGGTGGAGGAGCCGGAGGCACCGCGGATCAGCTCGTCCGACACGCACGGGGCGGGGCTGCCGCACGACCTGGAGAGGCGGCCGGTGACCGTCCTGCTGACGCCGCAGGTCCAGCGGCTGCTGGAGCGCGACCTGCCGCTGTCGCTCGACGTCGAGGAGGGCGGCTTCCTCCTCGGCAAGGTGTACCGCAGGCCGGACGGCGCGGACGGTCATGTGGTGATCGTCGAACACGTGCTGCCGGCGGAGCACTCCGGGGCCTCGCACATGCACTTCACGTTCACGGGGGACTCGTTCCGCACCATGAGCCGGGTCATGGAGGAGCGTCATCCCGAGGACCAGCTGCTCGGCTGGTACCACACCCATCTCTTCTCGGCGGTCGGCGGAATGGGACTGTCCCGCACCGACGTCGAACTGCACCGGGCCACCTTCCGCCGCCCCTGGCAGGTCGCCGCACTGATCAACATCTCGGGCGGCCGCCGCGTCGTGCGCTGCTACAGCCGCTCCGAGAACTCCATGGAAGCGTGCCCCCTGTGGAGCCGGGATGACGACACTGCCCCTTACCGTCTTACGCGTCCTTCGCTGGGCCGCCGTTGACCGCGCCGGCCTCCCGCCGTCCGTGTCCGGCGCCGCCGACCCTTGGCCGGGCGACGACGGCGACCCGGTGGCGGGGGTGGAGCGGCTGGCGGCGGTGACGGCGGCCCGGCTGCGGTGGTCCGACCCGCCGCTGGGCGACGAAGGGCCCGCCGGGCTCGGCGCGCTGCTGCTCGCCACCGCCGTGGCCCTGCGTCACACCCCGGAGGTGGCGGCGATGGCCCTGGACGTGTCCGCGCCCGCCTCCGTGGCGGATCTGCTGGCCCGGCACGGTCTGGTGCGCCGGATCCGCTCGTGCGGTGACCCGGCGCTCGCGCCCGGCGGCCCGCTGTGCGAGGAGTTGCTGCGCCATTCCCCGCTGACCGGGCTGCTGAGCACGCCCGCGTCCGCGCCCGGTGCCGAGACGGCCGCCGAGCAGGTCCTGGACCGGTTGCTGGGTCACCCGGAGGGCCGCGCGAGCGCCACCACCGCCCTCGCCCCGCCGCCGGACGACCCGCGCACCGCGCGCTGGCGGGCAGGGCTGCTGGAACGCCGCCGGTACACCGCCGAGGAACGGCAGTGGGTCCTCGACGTGTACGAGACGGCGCTGCTGCACCACGGGCCGCGGCTGCGCCGCCGTACCGGGCACGCCACCGCCGTGCTGGCGGCCGTCGGGCCCGTGCCGCCCGGCCCGGACGAGCGGGACACCGGGGAGGGCCGGGCTGTGGACGAGGCCGAGGCGCTCGCCGAGTGGTGGCGGCCGCTGGCGGTCCTCACTCATCTCCACCTCGCGGAGCTGCGTGCCCGGCCGCTGCTGCGGGGCTACGACGACGCCTTGGAGCTGTGCACCGTCCACCGGGGCGTGCGGGCCCGTGCGGAACTGATTCGATTGGCGGCCAGGTGAGCGACGATCCCTACGAGGTGAAGGTGGTGGCCCGCTCCGAGGCCGAGCGCGGCGAGCTGCTGGGGGCACCACCGACGCTGACGCTGCGCGAGGTGCTGGCCTCCGGCCGTTACCGGCTCCTGGAGGAGGTCGCGAAGGAGCTGTACGACCTGCCGTGGGAACGGTTCGCGCCGGAGTGCGTGGTGGAGGGCCGGGCGGAGTCCGGGGCGGGGCCGTCCGAGACGGTGCCGGACCGGACGGCGGAGCACCCGGCCGAGCTGAAGGACGGTCAGGCGGTACGGTCCGCCTACTGGGAGCACATCGAGCTCGTGGCCTCGCTGCTGCGCAACGGCCTCCCGGTCCTCGTCGTGACCGAGAAGCTGGTCGTCACCCACCTGTTGAACGAGATGACCGGTCTGGCCCGGCTGCGCCCGGTGCTGCTGGAGGCACCGCAGGACGCGGCGGCCGCGGCCGTCGGGGAACCCCCGGCCGGGCAGGAGCTGGCCGTACTGTCCGGGATGGCGCAGACCCTCCACACGGAGGCGAACACCCGCGTGGACCGGCTGACCCAGCTGCGGTCCCTGCTGCAACACCTGAAGGAGAGCGACGTCGTCGTCCTGCCCCACCTCGACCTGCTGTGCGGCGGCCAGGACCTGGGGCGGCACGCCGAGGCCAGGGAGCTCGTGGAGCTGCTGTACGAGTACCCGGACCGGCTCGTCCTCGCCTTCGCGGACAGCTCGCTGCCCCTGCCGCACGTGCTGGCCGAGCGGTTCAGCGTCCGGGTCTCCATCACCGGAGTCCCGGCCACGGTGCCGGTGCCGCACCGGCCGGACGCCCCGAGGACCCCGCTGGGCGTCGCACTGGTCACCGCGGACGAGGCGGCCTGTTTCGAGGATTTCCAGGCGCGGGACTTCCACAAGCACGTGGCCGGTCTCAACCCGGTGCGGATGCGTCAGGCGATGCGTTACGCCCGCCAAGTGCACACGGAGAGCAGGCCGGACGGCCGCCGGCCCACCGTCCGGGAGCTGCGGGCCACCCTGCGCTCCTTCAAGGCGCAGCAGTCCACGAGTTTCGAGGTGCCCGACGTCACGCTCGAGGACATCGGCGGCTACGAGGACGTCAAGAAGGAGATCAAGCAGGCGCTGTCCCTGGTCACCGGCGCCCGTCAGCTGCCCGCCGAACTGGAGAAGGTGCGCGGCGAGCTCGTGCCGCGGGGCTTCATCCTGCACGGCGAGCCCGGCACCGGCAAGACACTCTTCGCCAAGGCGATCGCCAACATCATGGACGCGACCATCCAGGTCGTCTCCGGTCCCGAGGTGCTGAACATGTACGTCGGCGAGAGCGAGCGGATGGTGCGCGAGGTGTTCGCCGCCGGCCGGCGCAGCGCCCCCTCGGTCATCGTCTTCGACGAGTTCGACGCGATCGCCATGGAGCGCAGTGCCCGTCAGGACGGCGGCTCCCGGGTCGGCAACAGCGTGGTGGCGCAGATCCTCACCGAGATGGACGGCTTCCGTCCCGAGGTGCAGATGCTGGTCATCGGCACCACCAACCGCATCGACGTGATCGACAAGGCCCTCCAGCGGCCCAGCCGGTTCCGCAGCATCCACATCGAGCTGCCCGGCCTGGCCGCCCGGCGTCAGATCCTGCGCCATCACGCCCACCGCTACCACGTGGAACTCGAGGACGAACTGGTGGAACTGATCAGCGGCGCGACCGACCTCTGGAACGGCGACGAACTGCGCTCCCTGATGCGGGACGCCTCCGTCGAGGAGAAGCTGCACGGCAACCCGCCGACCGCGCTGCAGATGGGCAAGCTGGTCGGCCGCATCCAGCACGAGCGCCGTCAGCAGAAGGCGCAGCAGTGACGGCGCCCCCCGCCGACGGCGGAGCCGGTCCGGCGCAGTCCGGCTGGGACACGTACGACCTGCGGGCCATCCGTACGCTGCGCGCCCTCGGCCGCAGTGTGCAGCGGCACTTCACGGGCCGTCGGCAGGCGCTGGAGCTGCTGGAGGTCGCGGTCGTCGCCCAGGAGCACGTGCTGCTGCTGGGCCCGCCCGGCACCGGCAAGACCGATCTGGTGTCCCGGTTCGCGGCCGGTCTCGGCACGCACCCCTTCATCCGGCTGCTCACCCGTTTCACCGAGCCCGCCGAGCTGTTCGGCCCGATGGACGTGGCCGCCTTCCGCGACGGCCGCCACGAGGTGCGCACCGAGAACATGCTCCCCGAGGCGTCGATCGTGTTCCTGGACGAGGTGTTCCAGTGCGGCAGCCCGATCCTCAACACCCTGCTGACGGTGATGAACGAGCGGCTGTTCCGGCACGGCGGGGGCACCGTCCCGGTGCCGCTGATCAGTCTCATCGGAGCCTCCAACGCGCTGCCCCGCGACCCGTCCCTGCTGGCCTTCGCGGACCGGTTCCTGCTGCGGCTGCATGTGGCGCCCGTGGCGGAGAGCCGCCTCGAGGAGCTGCTCGCGGCTCACTTCGCACCACCGCCACCCGATGCGGCGCAGCGGGCCGACGGCCAGACCTATGTCGACAAGGAATCCCTGGACCGGCTCGGCCGTCAGGTGTCCCGGGTCGACCTGAGCGGGGCGAGCACCGCCTACCAGGCGCTGATCCGCGAGCTGCTCGGGCAGGGGGTCACCCTGTCGGACCGCCGGATCATCCGCGGCACCCGGCTGGTGGCGGCCGCGGCGATGCTCGACGAGCGGGTACGGGCCGTGCCCGGCGACCTGTGGCCGCTGCGCCACTTCTGGTCGGATCCGGTGCACGAGCCGGTGGTCGCGGAGGCCGTGAGCCGGTTCGCCGGGACCGAAGGCCCCAGACGCCCGCCGGAGCGCCCTCCACGCCAACTGATCACGGACGCCCGGGTGTTGTTCCGCCAGCTGGGCTCGTCCCCCTCGGCCTCCGCCACGGAGGCGACACTGCGCGGTCTCAACACCCTGCGACTTCAACTGGAGGGGCAGCATCCGCGGGACGAGGCCGCGTACCACGAACTGAGCACCATCATCACCGACACGCTCGAGTTCCTTCCGCGTTGAGCGGGGAGGCCGCCGGGCCCTGTACGGGGGGAGCCGACAGGACATGTGCAATCCACGCCGAGTCAGAGTCACCGCGACGCGGGAGGTCGCCGAGGCCTGGCAGGTCGAGCTGGAGCGTCGGGTCGCCCTGAGCGACACCGTCGTCAGCGAACTGGAGATCTCGTTCCCCTTCGGGGGCACCCTGGGTGACCGTACCCGCGCGGTCTTCGAGGGCGCCCTCGCCCGGGACCCGCACTGGCGGGAGACCAGCGACGGGGCCCACGAACTGCCGCTGCCGGACGGGATGGTGATCTACCGTCCGGTGGACGGGACGCTCGTGGTGCGGGCCCGGCTGACGGACACCGCGCGCGCCGAGGGCGTGGCGGCCGAGACGCTGCGCGGCACGGTCACGGACGTCGCGCACGGCGAGGGCCGGGGCAGCTACTACGACGACAACTACCGCGGCCGGACCCGTCGGGCCGCCGACGCGGAGGCCCGCAGGATCGCCGAGTCCGCGGCGGAGCGCAACGCGCGGGCCCTCCTGGACAGTGTGCGCCGCCGCGCCCAGGAGGCCTCCGCGAGCGCGGAGCGGGCCGCCGACGACCGTGTACGGCAGGCGGCGACCGCGAACGCCGCCGCCCACCTCGAGACCGAGCGGGCCCGGGTGCGGGACGAGCTCGACGCCCGCAACCGGGTCCGGGTGGAACGGCTCGGGCAGGAGGCGCTGCGGGCGGTGAACGCGGTACTGGCGCTGGCGTACCGGGAGGCGCTGGTCGCCTTCGCCCGTGAGCAGGGGGCCCGCGACGTACGGGTCGACGAGTCGGAGGACTCGATCGCCGTCGAGTTCGAGATGGGGAGTTGAGCCATGCGGGTCAGAGTGCGTTTCCGCTTCAACACGGTCTCGGGCGAGGTGGAGCTGTTCCAGATCGACGACATCAGCGCGGAAGAGGCGGACGGCACGGAGGGGGCCGCCCGTTCGCGCGGGCCGGCGCACGACGCGGAACACGACCGGATCAGCGCCGAGATCGGCGCGGTCGCCGCCCGCCGGCCCGGCGTCGAGGAGGTGCGGCCGCTGGTCACCGGCATCCCGTTCGATCCCTCGCAGTGGTCGCAGGTACGTCCGGTCAGGTCCAGCCAGGAGGAGTCCGAACCCGACGTCGAGACGGGAGAGTTGGGCACACAGTGAGCAAGAGGGTCCATCTGCTGCTGCGAGCGGCCCGCGCCTACTGCGAGGCGGGCGCGCACGCCGAAGCGGCCCGCTGTTACGACGCGTTGGGCTGGCGCTGGACGGCCGCGGACGCGTACCACCGCGCGGGCGATCTGGAGCACGCCGCCGAGACCTACCGCAGGGCCGGCCATCCGGACCGGGCGGCCCGCTGCTTCCGGCTGCTCGGCCTGCCCGACCGGGCCGCCCGGTGCTGGCAGGAGGTCGGCAGTCCGCTGGAGGCGGGCTGGGAGCTGCTGGTGGCCGAACGGACCGAGGAGGCCGCCCCGCTGCTGGCCGCCGCGGCCCGCACCCCGCCCACCGCGCCGGCACCGCTGCTGCGGCTGCGGCTCGCGGGGGCGCTGTACCGCTGGATCGCCGACCGTGGCGGGCCGGGCCGGCCCGTGGGCCCCGAACCGCTGCTGGCCCTGCTCGCGGAGGTGGAGCAGGGCATCCTCACCGTGTCGTCGCGCACCGAGCGGCTGCGGCTGCTGGAGTGGGGGGTGGAGGCGGCCGACCGGATCGACCGCTTCGACCTGTCCGCCGCGCTGTTCGGCGCCGCGCACCGGCCGCGCCAGGACCAGTCGGCCGCCCGCACCGAGGTGCTGACGCAGTGGCAGGACTGGGCGGCCCGGCGGTTGGGCGGCACGGCCTGGCTGCCCGGCCCGGGCGCCACCCCTGTGGCGGGGTGAACCGTGACCGATTTCCTGGGCCGTGCCCGGCGCCAAACGGGCGAGAACGCCCGCCCCGCCCCGTCCCCTCCGACGGGTGGCGCGGTGCGCTGGCGCGGCGCGGGCCGCTTCGGCACCGCCCGGCAGACCCTGGCCGCCCTGGGCTCGCTGTACGGTGCGGGCGCGGCGGACTGGGCCTGCCACCGGCAGCCCGGCGGGGCACCGGGTGAGGCGTCGGCGTACTGGCTGCTCACGACGGTGCACGGGCCGGTGGCCGCCGATGTGATCGCGCTGCACGGCGGCGAGCCGGTTCCGGTGGACAGCCCGCGGGCGCGCGACCTGCGCGAGGTGCTGTCCTGGCCCGAGGTGACGGCGGTTGAGCTCCTGACCGCCTTCCCCACCCACGGCCCGCCGACCGCGGGCCACCCGCTGCTGTACGTGCTCACCGCGCCCGCCCTGCTGCCGACCGTGGTGCGCCACGCGCGGTCCGCACGGGTCGACCTCTCCCTCGTCCGGGCCACGGCACGCCCCCTGTTCCCGGGGGTGCGGCCCGCCGTGACGGAGGAGCGGCTGCTGGTCCTGCTGAGCGCCCCGGCGGATCCGGCCTCCGACACCCCGGACCACACGGTTCCCGACGGCCTCGTGCACTCCCTGGTGTCGCTGCCCCGGACCTCCGTGTGCCGCCCGGCCGCCCACTGCGTACGGCTGCTCCTCGACGTACGCCACGATCCGCCACTGGATGAGGAGCTGCTTCAACCCGCCATCCCAGAAGGGGAGTTGTGGCTGCTCGGCGACTCGGGTGAGCAGCCGCCCGTGGCGCTGCGCCTGTTGGCCGCTCCGGCACCGCTGGGTGTCGAGGCTCCGCTGGACGCACCCACGGCGGCCGTACGGCGGGAGGTGGGCCCCGCGCCCGAGCTGCCCGAGACGCGGTTGGGGGTGGTGCGGGACACGGAGGCGGGCATGGAGGTGGACGCGGTGCTGCTCACGGACGCAGAACTCCCGCTGCTGCGCCGCTACCTGATGGGCCGTCCGATGGCGGATCAAGCCTTCCTCGCGATGGGGGACGGCATACAACTCCTTTTGGACGCATCGGGGTTGGTGGCGTCCGTGCCCTTCGGAGTGCCCCTGCGCCGGGTGGGCCCCGGGGCCTGCTACGTGCAGTCCGGGCATGTGCTCACGCCGCCGTTGCCGCCGGGTGCCCGAGTCCGGTCGCTGGGGCTGCGGGCCGGGGTCGCCGTGGTGTGCTGGTATGCGGGCCGGTCCGAGTTCCGGCTCGATCCGCTGGTGCCGGTGTGGACGCTGTGGGCTCCTGCCGAGCCACCGGCCGCGCCTCCCGGTCTCTCCCGCACGGCTCGAGAACTCCTGACGCTCTTCGAGTCGCTGCTGGACGGCCAGACGGAGGCGGCCGGTCCGGCGGGCGGCACGGTGCCGCCCGAGGTGGCCGAGGAGGACCCCACGACGGCCCTCGCCCGGGCCGCCCGGCTACGGGCCGGGGGCCATCTGACGGAGGCCGCCGAGGCGTTCCGCACGGCCGGCGACCCCCTGCAGGCGGGCCGGCTCTTCGAACAGGCGGCCATGCGGCTCGGAGAGACTCAGTGACCTCGCCCGCCCCGAACGAGGACCGGGTGCCGCGACGCCGCTGGTTCCGTGCGGACGGGGCCCGATACCTCGGCCTCTCCCCCGACGGCACCCTCTTCCTGCGCACCGAGGGCACGACCGTCGAGGCCGTCGACGACAGCGGCCGCGGACTGTGGTCGGCCGCGCTGGAGGGGTCCGGGGAGGGGGCTGCCGGGGCGGTGGCCGCCGTGTGGGCGGCCGACGCGAGTGAGGTGCTGGTGTTCGCCGGCGACCGGGTGCAGGTTCTGGATCCCCACACCGGCGCCGAGCGCTCCCGGTTCCGGGCGGTGCGGGGGACGGCGGGGCCGGCGGTCGCCGTCTCGCCGGACGGCCTGCGCACGGCCCTGCTCTCCGACCCGCGAATCGTGACGGTCCGTCACCGGCGCACGGAGGCGACCGTCCACCTGTCCGCCGGGGACGAGGTCACCGATGTGGTGTGGGACCCGGGCGGCCGACTGTTGTGCGTGGCCACTCCGACCGCGTTGCAGCTGTGGAACCCGACCACCCGTGATCCGTACGCCACCCCCTGCTCCGGGCGCACCGCACTGCACGCGGTCGCCTGGTCCCCCGACCGCAGGACTTTGGCCTTCGCCGACGCCCTGGGCGTGCACCTGGTGGACGCCCACGGCACCACCACCCCGGTCTCGGCCCCCGTCCCACGCGTGTACGGACTCGGGTTCAGCCGCACCGGCCGGCATCTCGCGGTCGCCGGCTCGGGCGGTGTGCTCGTCCTCGACCTCGCGCTCTCCCCCGTCGCCGAGATCCCCGCGGCCCCACGCCTCCCGGCCGACTTCAGCGCCTGCGCCGCGGGACGGCTACTGGTGCGCACCGAGCAGGACGGTACGGCGGGCTACGCGCTGTGGGAACTCCCCGACGCCGTCGAGCCGGTGACCGGGCGACGCACCGACGCGGCGCTACGGCGCTGGGTGGCCGCCATGTGCGGCTCGGTCGGGCGGCGCGTCCCCGAGCCGGGAGAGGCGCCGGCCCTACGTGCCGAACCACCACGCCCACTCGGCAGGGCCGAGGGGGTGCCGGCACCGGGATTCGCCTGGCTCGGCGACGGCGGTTCGGTCGGCGAGCTACGGCCGGGACGGCCGGCCCGGCGCCGACCCGAACCGGGGGCGCCGGGCCGGACGACGGCGGAACCAGGACAGGTGACGGACCTGCCCGGCCCGGCCACGGAACCCGTGTGGACAGTCGAGTTGGCCACTGCCGGTTGGAGCGGGGCCGTGGACATCGAAGCGTCCGCAGAGGCTCTGGATCCGGCGCGGTGCGACTCCCCGGGCGCGGCCCTCGCCCTCGCGACGCGCGGGGGATCAGCGCCGCTCACCGTGGTGGACGCGGTCACGGGTGCCGTACGGGCGCGGCTGCCCGGGGGCCGGGCGCCGGTGTGGTGTCCCACCGGCGGCGGCCGACTGGTCGTACCCGAGCCGGGACCGCAACCCGCCCACCTGTACCTGTACGAGCTGGGGGAACCGCCCGCCGAGGCCACCGCGGTGAGCCGGTTCGTGCGCGGCCGGGTGGGCCGGCCCGCCTGGTCGCCCGACGGGCGGCTGCTGGCGGCGGGCACGGCGGGCGAGGTGCTGCTGTGGCGGATGCCGGAGTTCGCCCTGACCAGCCCCCGGCTGCGGCTGCCGTCCGGGGCCTTCGGCACCAGGGTCGCCTGGTCCCCCGACGGCAGCAGGCTCGCGGCCACCTGTGAGGCGGGCCGGGGGCCGATCGTCGTCTGGGACACCGCCGACTGGCAGATCCATCGCGAGCTCGGGGCGCCGGGCGGCGTCGGCTGGGCGCCCGCGCTCGCCTGGTCGCCGGACGGTTCACTGCTGGCGGCGCCGGGGCCGGGCACGTCGACGTCGACCGTGCAGATCTGGGACGTGGCCGAGGCGGCGGTGGTGCTCACCCTCGAACCGCCCCGCGTGCCGGGCCCGTTGTGGGCGGTGCGCTGGTCCCCGGACGGCCGCCGGATCGCCACGACGTACGGCGGTGGCACCACGCTCGGGTGGGAGCTGCGCACCACCGGCTCCGCGCCCTCCGCGCCGCTCCCCCTTCCCGCGCCACGGCTCGCCGAGCTGGGCGGCGCGGCCGTCGCCGCGGACGCCGCGGTCCCGCTGTCCACCCTGGCCGACGTGCTGACCCTGCTCACGACCACGCCGACGGGCGGCCCGACCGCGGGTCACGCCGAGTTGCTGTACGGCGCACGGGCGGCGCGGGCGCTGCGCGCGCTGGACTGGCCACCGGCCGCGCACCCGGCGCTGGCCGCCGTCACCGCCTCCCAGTTGCCTCCCGACTCCCGGTACGCGGCACCGTCGGCCGTTCCCGCGGCCGATCTGCGCTCCGCACTGGAACGCGGCCTCGGCGGCGCGGCCCAGGACGCGCCGGGGCACGGGTACGGGGCCGGTGCCCTGGCCGCCGCGCTGGAGCGGACCCGCACCCGCCTGCTGCCCGCCCTGCGCCTGCTCGGCCCGGACGCGGTACGCCAGGACCCGGGCCTGGTGCAGCGGGTGGCACGAGGCCTGGCAACGCAGGGCCCGCAGCCGGACGGACGCCATCCCGTTCCGGGGCTGCGGCTGCCGTCGTCCCCCGTCGGCGACGAGATCACCGGGCCCACCGCCGCCGGGTCCCCGGCCGGTCTGGTGCGGCACGGCCCGCCGGACCGCGTGGTGCCCAGCCAACTCGCCCTCCCCGACGACGTGTTGGGGACCCTCTACGCACAGGACGCCCTGCTCTACCGCACCCGCAGCGGCGCGGCACCACCCGCGACGCGCAACGCCGTCCTCGTCCTGGACACGGGCCCCGCGGCCCACGGGCAGGTCGGCACCTGTCTGCGGGTGTGCGCCCACGCCCTGGCCCAGGCGCTGCTGCGGGCGGGGCGCCAGGTGGAACTGCTCCAGCTGAACGGCCTGGGCGGGCCGCTGCCACTGGCCCACACCGCCGATCTGCGCGCGCTGTGGCAGCTCTCCCCGCCCGCGCCCCCGGATCCGGTACGGGCCGCGGAACGCGCGGCCGCCGCGCTGCGCCGACTGGAGGGCGGCACGCTCGGCACACCGCGCGCGGTGCTGCTCACCCACCCCCACCAGCGTCGACTCGGCCTGCCCGGGCTGCTCACGATCCGGGTCCACTACCCGGGAGCGCCCACGACGACCGACGAACGGGACTCCTGGACCCTGGCTCCCGACCCGGCACCGGAACAGCTGAGAGCCGTACTCGCGTCCGTGCTGGCGGAGTTGTGACGGCCGGCCAGGAACCAGCAGTCAGCCACTCAACCAGCCAGCCAGTCAGTCAGTCAGTCAGCCGCACATCATCTGCTCGATCTCGTCCGGGCCGAGCCCCTCCATCAGCCGTTCCAGCATGTCCGGCCGGAAGGCGTCCCCGAGGATCTCCACCCCCTCCGCCGACCAGGTCAGCCGCAGCCGCACCAGCCGTCCTTCGGGGTGCCGGGCGTACTCGTCCGCGTCGATCAGATCGGGCAACGAGTCCACCAACCGATAAGTCGCCCCCGGCCCGGCCCCCTCCACGCCCCCCGCCTGCTCCTCGCCGTGCTCCGCACCCGGTTCCACAGCCGTCATCGCCAGACCCCCTTGATCCGTGTCCCGCACTCCCCGCACCGCCCCGTCCCGTCCAGCCGCAGGGCGGACAGTGCCCAGATGTCCCGGTCGACCGCGACCGCGCCGCAGCCCGGGCAGTAGGTGGTACGTCCCTCGGCCCCCAGGGCCCGCTCCACGTACACGTGCCGCAGTCCCGCCGCCCTGCCGATGGCGCGCGCCCGGTCGAGACGGCCCGGGCCGGTCGGGGCGTGGGTGTCCATGCGGTGCGTCGGGGTGAACCGCATCAGGTGCCAGGGAATGTCCCGGTCGACGGAGGCCAGGAAGCCCGCGATGCCCTCCAGTTGGGCGTCCTCGGCACTGGTCCCCGGGATGAGCGGAGTGGTCGCCTCCACCCAGACGCCCCGGGCGTGCATCCGCCGCAGCGTCTCCAGTACGGGGCGCAGCGGAGCCCCGGTGAGCCTGCGGTGGGGCTCCTCCTCGGCGGCCTTGATGTCGATGTTGACGGCGGACAGCGCGGGCGCCAGCCGGTCGGTGGCCTCCGGGGTGAGGAAGCCGTTGCTCTTCCAGAGCAGGGGCACGCCCGCCGGCCGGGCCACGGCGGCGAGCGCCAGGGTGAGTTCCGGGGCGAGGGAGGGCTCCGAGTACGACAGTCCCAGGGACGCGGACGCCTCGGCCGCCTCCCGCACCACCGCCGGCACGTCCACCGTCTCCCACGGCAGCCCGCGGCCGACGTCGGGCTCACGGCCGTACTGGGAGAGCCGGTGGTTGACGCAGTAGTCGCAGCGGAAGGAGCAGCCGGGCGGCGCCAGCGTCAGGACGGTGCTGCCTGGCCTGAAGTGGTAGAAGGGCTTGCGTTCGACGGCGTCCCGGTGCTTCACCGTCGTGGCGAGGGTGAGGGTCTGGACGGATCCGCCCTGCCGTCGCCGTACCTTGCAGGCTCCGGTCTCCCCGTCCCGCAGCCGGCAGCGGAACGGGCACAGCACGCATCTGACCTCGTCGGCGGTGGCCCGGGTGAAGGCGCCGTCGGCGCTCTGCCAGATCCCCGCCACCACGCCACCCCCGTCGTCCCGGCCAGCGTAGTGGCGGGGCCGCGCGCCTGTCAGGACAACGCCGACGGGTACGCTCGCGGCATGGGTGGGATCATCAGCGCAGTCAGCAGCAACAGTACGTACTCCTTCACCAAGCCCAACCGCGACAGCATCACGTTGATCGCGGGGCTCGGGGTGGAGGGGGACGTGCACGCGGGGGTGACCGTGAAGCACCGGTTCCGGATGCGGAAGGACCCCTCGCAGCCGAACCTGCGGCAGGTGCACCTCATCCACGAGGAACTGTTCGCCGAGGTCGGCGCGGCCGGGTTCGAGGTGGCGGCCGGGCAGCTCGGCGAGAACGTCACCACGCGCGGGATCGACCTGCTCGGCCTGCCCACGGGAACCCTGCTGCACCTCGGGGACGAGGCGGTCGTCGAGGTGACCGGCCTGCGCAATCCCTGCGCCCAGATCGACCACTTCCAGCAGGGCCTCATGAAGCAGGTCGTCGGCCGGGACGAGGACGGCACGGTCCGGTTCAAGTCCGGGATCATGAGCGTCGTCGTCCACGGGGGCGTGGTGCGGCCCGGGGACCGGGTGAAGGTCAAGCTCCCGGAAGGGCCGCACCGGCCCCTGGAAATCGTCTGAGTCCGCCGAGCCCGAAGCCCCTACGGCGTCCCTACGCGCGCCACTCCGGCTTGCGCTCCGGTGACGCCTCCGCCAGTGCCTTCGTCACCTCTGCCACACCGCCGCGCAGGCCGTAGACCGGGGTGTCGGGCTGCTGGCGCCAGGAGTCGTCGAGGCCGCCGGCGTCGACCGTGTCGAAGCCCAGCTCGTCGATCAGCGCGCGTACGACCGTCTTCGCCGCCTCGTCGTCGCCGGCCACCGGCAGGGCGATGCGGTCGGGGGCGCCGGCCGGGCGCGGGCGCTCCAGGATGTCCTGGGCGTAGGTGCCGTTGAACGCCTTGATCACCGGGTGACCGATGGCGCGTTCCGTCCAGCGGCTCTCGGTGAGGCCCTCGACCTCGATCGCGAGGATCTTCCCGTCCCGCTGCTTCGGGTAGTAGTTGCCGGTGTCGATGACGGCGACGCCGTCGGCCGCCCCGTCCAGCACCCCGGTCGGCAGGTCCGCCAGCGCCTTCTCGGGGATGGCGATCACGACGACCTCCGCGCCGCGCGCCGCCTCCTCGATCCGTACGGGGGTCGCGCCCGTCTCCTCGGCCAGTTCCGTGAGCGTGTGCGGACCGCGGGAGTTGGCCACGGAGACGTCGTGCCCGAGGGTGGTGAGCCTCCGGGTGAGGTTGCCGCCTATGTTTCCCGCTCCGATGATGCCGATCTTCATGTCCTGCCTCGCCCTTCCGGGGGTCGGTGGTATCGCGTACGGCTGTCGGGGCCGAGTAACCGCCATCCCGGGGGAACTATTCCGCGTCCCCGGAACTCGGATGAGATCGAGTGCCGCCTCGTCTTGCGAACGGGTCCTCCAGCTCCCCGCGCAGCACCTCCGCCGCGGCCTCCGCGTCGCCGTCGGCGACCTCTCTGACCTCACCGGTGACCGGAGCGTGCGGATCGAGCACCGGGCGGAGGAGCTCCGGGCATGACGAAGGGGGGCGCCCCGGCGGGCGCCCCCCTTCCACGTGTGTCACTTGTTCAGGTACGCCCAGAACTCGTCGAACGACAGCAGCTTGTCGCCGTTGAGGTCGCGGCTCTTGATGATCGCCTCGGCGACCGTCTCGGTGACGTTCCAGTCACCTGCCTGGGCCAGGGCGGTCTTGAACTCGGCAGCGGTGATGAAGCCGTCACCGTCCGTATCGATCCGCTCGAACTGCTTGCGTGCCTCGTCGATGTCCGCCACCGATCCGCCCCTTTTTGCTCGTGTTTCCGTTACGTGCCGTCGTACTGACGCAGGTCAGATTAACCGCCCGTGCGAGCCCGCAGCGCAGCGACCACCCAGGAGAACTCCTGCTCGTACGACGCCTGGGGTTCGAGACCCCGTACGACGGCCGACAGCTCCCGGTACCGGGCGAGCTGCACGGTCGTGGCGGCCGCCAGTTGTTCCCGTACGGCGTCCAGGTCGGCGTCGCCGAGCAGCCCCCGCAGGATGTCGTCCGCCTCCGGCGCCTCGGGGGCGATACCGTCGCGCAGCGCCTCGCCGGCCAGTTGCACCAGACGGCTCATGAACCACAGGGAGGTGCCCGGCGGCACGTCCGGCCCCCGTTCGGCCGCGTTGAACTCGACCGCCCGCCGCATGGTCGCCCGGAACTCCGGGTCCTGGATCAGCTCGGCGAGCTCCACCCAGGCGTCCACCTGCTCGGGCGTGGGGTCGTCGGGCAGGTCCGCCGGAGCGAACCGCAGACGGCGGCGGATGTCGGGGTCCGCCGTGTCGAGCCCCTCGAAGACCTCCGCCATGAAGTCCTCGACGATCCGGCTCCGCTCGGCTGCCGAAAGCCGTACCAGCTTGTACATCAACGTCGTCTCCTCTGCGGTCGAGCCGCGTCGCGCCACCGACGACAGCACGGCACGGGTCACCTTCAGCGAACGGATCTGCGCGTCGAGGGCCGCCACGTGCGCCGCCGCCACCTCCGCGACCGTCCGCTCCCCCGCCAGCACCTCGCGCACGTCGTCCAGGCCGAGGCCCAGCTCGCGCAGGGTGCGGATCAGCTCCAGGCGGGCGACGGACCCGGCGTCGTACAGGCGGTAGCCGCCCGTCGTACGGGCCACGGGGGCCAGGACGTCCTCGTCGGACCAGTAGCGGATGGTGCGCACGGTCAGTCCGGTGGCCCGCGCCAGTTCGCCGATGGTGAGAAGTCCGGTGCCGTCGTCGATCATGTGTGTGAGTCTGAGCCTTCCAGTGGGTGGAGACTCAAGCGGAGACTCGGGGAGCGCTGCGATGGAGACCTTGCGGGACATTCTCGACGCGGCCGCTCGCGGGGTCCTCCCGCCCGCGGACGGCGCCGTCACCGTCGTACCGCAGGCCTGCCACCGGGACGCGGGGGTCCTCGCCTTCACCGCGCACGCCGTCGTGTTCACGGACGAGGACCCGGCATGGGTGTACGAGACGCTGCGCGCGGTGGACTGCGACGCGCTGGCGGCGCCCATGAACCCGCGGTTCCTGACGGCGCTCATGGAGCGGACGGGACGTACGGCCGAAACCATCGACGCGATGCTGGTCGGCTCACCGCTGCCCGGTGAGCCGCCGCTCGCGCTGAAGGAGATCGAGGACGCCGGCCATTCACGCGTCCGCTACGCCCGCGGGCGGCGCGACGACGTGCGCGCGTGGACGACCGACGGCGGTGTGCTGGTGACGGGGCGCGGGATCGGCGGACGCCTCGAGGTCTCGGTGGAGGTCGACGAGGACGTACGGCACCGGGGCCTGGGGCGGCTCCTCGTGACCGCCGCCCGCCACCTCGCCGCCGAGCCGCTGTGGGCTCAGATCACCCCGGGGAACGCCCGCAGCATGCGGGCGTTCCAGGCGGCCGGCTACCGTCCGGTGGGCTCTGAGGCACTGCTCGGCGTGCCGCAGGTCCTGTGAGCGGCGCTCAGCGGAAGATGCCGGTGTGGCCGAGTGAGTAGCGGCCCGGCTGGGGGTACACGGCGAGGCCGTGGGGGCCGCTGCCCACGGGGATGCGGGCGAGCTGGGTGCCGGTGCGGGTGTCGATGGCGTACACCTCGGCGTTGTAACGGCCCGACAGCCACAGGACCTTGCCGTCGGCCGAGACGCCGCCCATGTCGGGGCTGCCGCCGTCGGGCAGGTGCCACTTCTTGGTCAGCTTGTTCTGGGTGAAGTCGAAGACGGAGACGGTGCCCTCGCCGCGGTTGGAGACGTACATCTCGCGGGAGTCGCGGCTGACGTACAGCCCGTGGCAGCCCTTCCCGGTGGGCAGGAAGCTCGGCTTGTCGAAGGTGTCGCCGTCGAGCACCCACATGCCGTGGGCCATCATGTCGGCGACGTAGAACCGCTTCCCGTCGGGCGAGACCTTCACGTCCTGCGGCATGGCGCCGTCGAAGGGAAGCTTCTGCTGGCCGACGACCTCCATCTTCGCGGTGTCGACCTTGAGCAGCTCGCCGCTGAACTCGCAGGAGACGATGAAGTAGCGGCCGTCCAGGGAGAAGTCGGCGTGGTTGACGCCGTAGCAGGAGACCGGGACGGTCTTCTTGCGCTCCATGGTGTGCGGGTCGCGGAAGACCAGCTCGCGGTCGAGGGAGGCCATGACGACGGCGTACTTGCCGTCGGGCGTGAAGTAGAGGTTGTACGGGTCGTGCACCTCGACCGCCTTGCCCGCCTTCCCCGTCTTCGGGTCGACGGGGGTGAGCGTGTGGCCGCGGTTGTTGTTCACCCACAGGGTCTTCAGGTCCCAGGACGGCACCACGTGCTGGGGCTGGCGGCCGACATGGAGGGTGTCGATGATCTGGTACGTCTTCGGGTCGATGACGGTCACCGTGTCGGACTCGGTGTTGGGGACGTAGACCCGGGACGGGAAGTCCTTGACCACCGGGGAGAGCTGGTGGGGACGGTCGGCCGCGTAGACGTCCTCGGGGTCGAGGACGGGCGGCATACCGGGCAGACCCTCGATCTGCTTCTTCTTGGGCGGTGCCGGTACGGCCGCCTTGGTGGTGGGGGCCTCGCTCGCCCGGTCCTTGGACTCGGTGCCGCAGGCGGCGAGGGCGACGAGGAGGGCACCGGCGAGGAGGGCGCGGTTCACGAGGTGGCGGTGCATCAGCTCAGCAGCTCCGTGGTGGTCACCGCGCGCAGTCCGCGGCGGTCGAGTTCTTGCAGTACGGCGGGAAGTGCGGCGACCGTGTCCGCGTACCCGAGGTGCAGGCTCACCACGGACCCGTTGCGGATCTCGCCGAGGACCTTGCGGGCGACGGCGGGGCCGCCGGGGGCGGTGAAGTCGAGGGAATCGACGTCGTACGACAGGACGTGCGGATAGCCGGCGGCGCGGGCCAGCCGTTCCACCAGCGGGGAGGCGCGGGCGGCGCGGGAGGGGCGGAACCAGGTGCCGATGGAGCCGGTGAGCCGCCGCAGCCGGTGTGCGCAGTCGGCGATCTCCCGCTCGGCCTCCGCCTCGGACATGGCGTTGACGTCGAGGTGACGCTGGGTGTGGTTGCCGAGGTCGTGGCCGCCGTCGAGGACGCGGCGGGCGAGCTCGGGGTGTTCGTCCAGCCAGCTGCCGACGGCCAGGACGGTCAGCCGCGCACCGTGCGTCTCGGCGGCGGTGAGGAGGGCTCGGGCGAGGTCGGGATCGCCCTGGCCATGGCAGGTGAGGGCTACGCGGGGGCGGTCGCGGGGGCCGTGCGTGATCTGAGCGGCTGCCTGGGGAAACAGGCGGGGCGTGGGGGCTGGGGCGCGGTCGCCGGGAGGTGCGGCGGCTGTCTTGGCGCGGTCACCGGAGGGCGAGGAGGCCGACTCGGCGGGGGACGGGCGGGCGACGGCGCCGTGCAGGGCACACCCCGTGGCGAGCGCGCCCGCGGCGGCGAGGCCGGCTCCGGCGCGAAGCGCCGTACGGCGGTCGGTCGTGGTCACCCGCACCATTTAAGGGGGGTATTGCCATGAAATGGGCGATTGGTCCGATTGGCGGCCCGTCGTCCGGGGTGCGTCGCGCGGGGGCGACCGCCCGTCAGCGGTCCGCCACCCGCATCTCGAACCACGTCGTCTTGCCCCGCGGCAACAGGTCGACGCCCCACCGGTCGGACAGCTTGTCAACGAGGAAGAGCCCCCGCCCGCTGATGTCGAGCTCCTGAACCGGCATCAGACACGGCAGCCCTCGCGAGGGATCGCGGACCTCGACGCGGATCCAGCCGCGGCGGCGGCGCATACGGAGGCCGAAGACCCGGGCGCCGGTGTGGCGTACGGCGTTGCCGACGAGCTCGGAGACGAGTAAGACCGCGTCCTCCGTCATCTTCGGGGTCAGGCCCCACTGGCGCAGGACGACCACCTGGGTCAGTCGGCGAGCCGTGGCCGCCGACTCGGGTCGGGACGGCAGCGGGACCTCACCCTCCGTGGGGTTGCCGAACAACTCGATCGCCTTGAGCGCCCGTTCGTCCTCCACCGTCGGCGACCAGCGCGCCGCGGCCACACGCCCGTGCCCCCGCGGCTGTTCGATACCCTCCAGCCCCGCCATGCCCCCATCATGGCCGTCGCGCGTACCCTCCGGGGCCGTTCCGGGGGAATGCGCCCCCTGGAAACCGCCGCTCCGGGCGATGCGGCCGACATGCGCCAACGGCATTTCGGAACCGGGTAAATCCCCGCTGACCTGCGACGACGACTCCACTGGGGGCAATCGACGAACTCCCTCGACAAGGCAGGCTTAAGGCCGCCTTAAGGTTCCCATAAACCGCCCCATCGAGGGACCCGGATCAGACACGCCGTCAATTGCAAGTGAACCGGCGGATTTTCACAAACCCGAAGGATCTCAGAGGAAGTCAGAGGAAGTCAGAGGAACCTGGCCTTGCCCGGGCCCTCCTCGACGAAACTGCGCATCCCGCGCTCACGGTCCTCCGTGGCGAACAGGCCCGCGAACCAGTTCCGTTCCACCGCGAGGCCCGTCTCGATGTCCGTCTCCAGGCCCGTGTCGATGGCCTCCTTCGCCGCGCGCAGCGCGATCGCGGGGCCCTGCGCCAGCTTCGCCGCCCACGCGTGCGCCTGCTCGTAGACCTCGCCGGCCGGGACCACCCGGTCCACCAGGCCCAGCGTCAGCGCCTCGTCGGCCTTGACCATCCGCCCGGTGAAGATCAGGTCCTTCGCCCGGGACGGGCCGACCAGGCGGGACAGGCGCTGGGTGCCGCCGGCGCCGGGGATCAGGCCGAGCAGGATCTCCGGCTGGCCGAGCTTGGCGTTTTCCGCGGCGATGCGGTAGTCGGCGCAGAGGGCGAGTTCGCAGCCGCCGCCGAGCGCGTAGCCCGTGATGGCGGCGACCACCGGCTTGGGAATGCGGGCCACGGCCGTGAACGAATCCTGCAGGGCCCGGGCGCGCGCGATCATCGCCGCGTGATCCATGGCCTGCATCTCCTTGATGTCCGCGCCCGCCGCGAACACCTTCTCACCGCCGTAGACCACCACGGCGCGCACGTCGTCGCGGCGTGTGGCCTCCTCGGCGAGTTCCTTGAGGCGGTCCTGGGTGGCGATGTCCAGCGCGTTCATGGGCGGACGGTCGAGACGCAGCGTGCCGACGCCTTCGGCGACTTCGAGATTCACGGTCATGGGGGCAGGTTAACGGGCACTAACGACTGCGGGCCCGGTGGAGTCGGTCACACCGGGCCCGCAGTCGTGGAAGGGTTACGCCTTCCACTTCTCCCACGACATGTTCCAGCCGTTCAGCCCGTTGTCCGGGTCGACCGTCCGGTCGTTGGAGTGCTTGACGACGACCACGTCGCCGACCATGGAGTGGTTGAAGAACCAGGCCGCCGGGGTGCCGCCGTCGTAGCCGCCGCGCACGTCGCGCAGGCCGATGCAGCCGTGGCTGGCGTTGTAGTTGCCGAAGGCGCCGCCACCCCAGTAGTTGCCGTGCAGGAAGGTGCCGGACGTGGTCAGGCGCATGGCGTTCGGGACGTCCTTGATGTCGTACTCGCCGCCGTAGCCGACCGTCTCGCCGTTCATGCGGGTCACCTTGAGCTTCTCGCTGATGACCATCTGGCCGTTCCAGGTCTCCATGCCGGGCTTGCCGGTGGTGACGGGGATGGTCTTGATGACCTTGCCGTCCCGCTGGACCTTCATCGTGAGCTTGTCGACGTCGACGACGGAGACCTGCGCGCGGCCGATGGTGAAGGTGACCGTCTTGTGCTGCTTGCCGTAGACGCCGGGACGGCCCTCGACGCCGTCGAGGTTGAGGTCGACGGTGACCTTGGTGCCGGACTTCCAGTACTTCTCGGGCCGGAAGTCGAGGCGGTCGTTGCCGAACCAGTGGCCCTCGACGTCGACGGCCGGCTCGGTCTTGATCCTGACGGCCTTCTCCACGTCCTCGGGGTGTGTGATGCCCCGGGTGAAGCGCAGGGAGAACGGCATTCCGACGCCGACGGTGGAGCCGTCCTCCGGGGTGAAGGTGCCGAGGAAGGTGTTCTCCGGGGTGAGGGTCGTGAAGGAGGTGTCCTCGGCGGCCGTGCGGCCCTCGGAGTCCTTGGCGACCGCGTGCACCTTGTACGTGGTGGCGGCGGCCAGGTGCGTGGCCGGCGTCCAGCCCGCGCCGTCGGCGGATATCTTCCCGTCGACCTTCTCGCCCTTGTCGTCCTTGACCTCGACCTCGGTCAGCTTCCCCTTCGCGGCGCTGATCTTCAGGGCACCGCTGGTGTCGACGGCCTTGGTGCCGTCCTTCGGGGCGATCGTGACGACCGCCTCCGACTGCTTGCTCTGCGCGGCGGCCGCGTCCTTGTCCTTGCCCTTCGCCCCGCCGGATCCCGAGTCCGAGTCCCCCCCGCCGCACGCGGTGACCCCGAGCAGCAGGGCGCCGAGTATCAGCGCCGACACCCTCCTGCTGCGGCCAGGTACGCGTGCGTCAACCGACGCCCCCGATATCGGTCGCACGTTCAAGTCCGTTCTCCCCTCCCCCGGGCCCTCAGGCCCACACGCCGGCGCGCCCCCGCGCGCCTGGCCGCCACCACCGCGACGGCCCTGGCGCATATTAACCACAAGGTCAGGGGCCCCGGCGGCTCATGATTGTCACTGTTCAGTCCCAACTTGATCAGAAAGTTCGTGTAACCCACCCCCCTGTCGGATCACTTCAGCGCACTGCCCGCCTTCCACTCGTTCCAGCCCATATTCCAGCCTCCGAGCCCGTTGTCGGGAGCGACCTGTTTGTCCTTGCTGTTGACGACCTCGATGACGTCCCCGATGAGGCTGCGGTCGAAGAACCAGCCCGCGGGCGTGTCCGCGCTGCCGCCCTTGACGTCCCGCAGGCCGACGCAGCCGTGGCTGACGTTGACCCGGCCGAAGACGTCCGGCGCCCAGTAGTTGCCGTGCAGGAAGGTGCCGGAGTCGGTGAGCCGCATGGCGTGCGGGACGTCCGGGATGTCGTACTCGCCCTTGCCGTTCTTCTTCTTGAAGCCGACCGTGGCGCCGTTCATCCGGGTCAGCTCGAGCATCTCGGTGACGACCATCTTGCCGTTGTACGTCGTCGTCTTGGGGGCGCCGGCCGTGATCGGCACGGTGGCGAGCACCTCGCCGTCCCGCCGCACCTCCATGGTGTGCTTCGCCGCGTCGACGAGCGAGGCCTGGTGGCGGCCGACGGTGAAGGAGAACGTCTTCTCCTGCAGGCCGTAGACGCCCTTCGCCCCTTCGACGTCCCGGAGGTTCAGGGCGACAGTGACGCGGGTGCCGGGCTGCCAGTAGCGCTCGGGGCGGAAGTCCAGGCGGGAGGTGCCGAACCAGTGCGGCCGGATCTCGACGGCCGGCCTCGCGGTGACCCGCACCGCGCGTTCGACGGCGGCGCGGTCGGCGATCTCCCGGTTGAACTCCAGGGAGACGATCATCCCGGTGCCGACGGTGGAGCGGTTCTCGGGGCTGACGTACCCGATGAAGCGCTCGGCGGGGACGTGGGTGGTGAAAGTGGTGTGCCGGGCCGAGCGGCGCCCCTCGTCGTCCAGGGCCACCACGTCGACCGTGTACCGGGCGGCGAGCGCCAGCCGTTTCTCGTTCGGCTCCCAGCTGGTGCCGTCGGCGGAGATCCGCCCGGGCACCGGGGTGTCCTGCGCGTCACGCGACTTGACGACCTTCACCGACTCCAGGCTCCCGCCCGGCACCCGGATGCGCAGCGCCCGGTCGGGCCGCACGTCCTTCCTGCCGTCGTCCGGGGAGACCTGGATGACGTCGTCGGGCTCCGGACCCTTGCCGAACACCCCGCCCGCCTCGCCCCCACCGGGATCCGAGGTGCAGCCGACGGCCCCGGCCAGCAGTCCTGCCCATGTCATTACGGCGGCCAGCACGGCCCTCGCGCGCCGTGCGCGCCCTTGAACTCGCCTCACGGGATCCCCAACGAGCGGGCCTGCCCCAGGGAAACGTGAGTGCGACCCATGTGCTGGGCAGAACAGTGGGAAGGACGACGTGATGGGGAGCCGCGCCCGTGCGAACGAGTCGGCGAAAAGGGCGACGTGGTGCGCTCCTTCCCATCCCGTGCCGCATGAGCCGCGGGAGGCCGACCAGTGTCGAGCGCAGCCGAGCAGGAGGCGGTGGCCGAGGGCGGGCGCCCCGCCGTCGTGGTGAACGGCGCGCGCCGCGCCGCCCCGCCGCCCGCCGTGCCGGTGTGGCCGGGTACGTCGATGCCGCTGGGCGCCCGCTTCCGGGTCGGCCCGGACGGGGTCGCGGGCACCAACTTCGCGCTGTGGGCGGGCGGGGCCGAGGCGGTCGAGCTGTGCCTGTTCGACGAGCAGGGGCGGGAGACCCGGGCGCGCCTTTCCGAACTGACGCACGAGATCTGGCACGGCTTCGTGCCCGGCGTGATGCCGGGCCAGCGCTACGGCTACCGGGTCCACGGCCGCTGGGACCCGTGGACCGGCGCCCGCTGGAACCCGGCGAAGCTGCTCCTCGACCCGTACGCGCGCGCGGTGGACGGCGCCGAGGGAAATGATTACTGCCGGCTGCCGCCGGAGGTGTACGGGCACGTGCGGGACTGGCCCGAGCAGCAGGTGGCCGACACCGTGCGCGACGACCGTGACTCGGCGCCGTACGTCCCGAAGGGTGTCGTCGTCCACGACGACGCGCCCGACGACGAGTGGCGGGACGACCGTCGGCCCAAGACGCCCTGGGCGGACTCGGTCATCTACGAGCTGCATGTGCGGGGCTTCACCCAGCGGCATCCCGGCATACCCGAGGAGCTGCGCGGCACGTACGCCGGTCTGGCGCACCCGGCGGCGATCGAGCACCTGGTGAAGCTGGGCGTGACGGCCGTCGAGCTGCTGCCGGTGCACCAGTTCGCGCACGAGGACCACCTGCTGCGCCGGGGCCTGCGCAACTACTGGGGCTACAACTCCATCGGCTACTTCGCCCCGCACGCCGCGTACGCCGCCTCCGGGACGACGGGGCAGCAGGTCGGCGAGTTCAAGCGGATGGTGCGGGCCCTGCACGACGCCGGAATCGAGGTCGTCCTCGACGTGGTCTACAACCACACCGCGGAGGCGGGCGAGCTGGGCCCCACGCTGTCGCTGAAGGGCATCGACAACCGCGGTTACTACCGCCTCCAGTCGGACTCCCGCCGCTACGCCGACTACACGGGCTGCGGGAACACTTTGCACGTGGTCCAGCCGCACGTGCTGCGTCTGATCACCGACTCGCTGCGCTACTGGGTGACGGAGATGGGCGTGGACGGCTTCCGCTTCGACCTGGCGGCCGCGCTGGCCCGCTCCATGCACGACGTCGACATGCTCTCGCCGTTCCTCGCCGTCATCGCCCAGGATCCGGTACTGCGGCGGGTGAAGCTGATCGCCGAGCCGTGGGACGTGGGCTCCGGCGGCTACCAGGTGGGCGCCTTCCCGCCCCTGTGGACGGAGTGGAACGACCGCTACCGCAACGCCGTGCGCGACTTCTGGCGGCACGCCCTGCCCGACGTGCGGGAGATGGGCTACCGGCTGTCCGGCTCCAGTGACCTGTACGCCTGGGGCGGCCGGCGTCCGTACGCCTCGGTCAACTTCGTCACCGCGCACGACGGTTTCACCCTGCGCGACCTGGTGTCCTACGAGCACAAGCACAACGAGGCCAACGGCGAGGGCAACCGGGACGGCACGGACGACAACCGGTCGTGGAACAGCGGCGCCGAGGGGGAGACGGACGACGAGCGCATACGGGCGCTGCGGCGGCGGCAGCTCAGGAATCTCCTGACCACGCTGCTCCTGTCGACCGGTGTGCCGATGCTGGTCGCGGGCGACGAACTGGGGCGCACCCAGGGGGGCAACAACAACGCGTACTGCCAGGACAACGAGATCAGCTGGCTGGACTGGGGGCTCCTTGAGGAGCCGGGCTGGAAGGCGCTGTTCGATCTCACCTCCCGGCTGATCGCGCTGCGCCACCGCCACCCCGTGCTGCGCCGCCGGGCGTTCTTCTCCGGGCGGGCGCACTCGGCGGACGGGCTGCGGGACCTCGCGTGGTTCACCTCGCGGGGCTCAGAGATGACGGAACGGGACTGGTACGCGCCGGCGGCGACGCTCGGGATGTACCTGTCCGGGCGGGACATCCCCGGCCGGGACGAGCGCGGTCAGGCGATCCTCGACGACAGCTTCCTCGCGGTGCTGCACGCCGGGGACCGTCCGGTGAGCTTCGTGCTGCCGGGGCCGCCGTGGGCGGACCGGTACGAGGTGATCGTCGACACGTCACAGGAGGAGCAGGCCGAGGCGCCGGGCGTGGAGCACCGGGCGGGGGCGGCGATCACGGTGCCGGCCCGGGCGGTGCTGCTGTTGCGGGTGGCCGGCTGACCCGGTCAGCCCAGGATCCCCCGCTCGTACGCAACCGCCACCGCCGCCGCCCGGTCCTTGACGCCCAACTTGCCGTACAGGTGGGTGAGGTGGGTCTTCACGGTCGCCTCGCTGATGAACAGCTCGCGGGCGATCTCCCGGTTGGGCGTGCCCTTGGCGACGAGCCCCAGGACCTCCCGCTCGCGCGCGGAGAGGGGCTCGTTGCCGGGGGCCCTGGGCGTACGGACCGCGGAGACCAGACGGGAGGCGATCGCCGGGGAGAGGACCGTGCGGCCCTGCGCGGCCGCGCGGACGGCGGTGAAGAGGTCGTCGCGCGGGGCGTCCTTCAGCAGGTAGCCGGTGGCGCCCGCCTCGATCGCGGGCAGGGTGTCGGAGTCGGTGTCGTACGTGGTGAGGACGAGGACCTTCGCGCGGGCGCGGCGGCGCGTCAGTTCGGCGATCGCCGCGACTCCGCCGCCGCCCGGCATGCGCAGGTCCATGAGGATCACGTCCGGGTCGAGGGCGGTGGCCCGTTCGACCGCCTCGACGCCGTCGGACGCCTCGCCGAGGACCGTGAACCCGGCCGCGGACGCGAACATGCCGCGCAGACCGTCGCGTACGACGGGATGGTCGTCGACGATCAGCAGGGAGATCCGCGCGTCTTCGGTCACGTCATCTGTCATGGCGGACCAACGGTACGCGAGCCGACAGGGCCGTGCCGTGGCCCGGCTCGGACTCGACGGTGAGGGCGCCCGCGATGCGTTCGGCGCGGGCGCGCATGCCGTCGAGGCCGAAGCCGCCGGCGCGGGTGCGGGGTGGGAGGGCGAGGGGGTCGAAGCCGGTGCCGTCGTCGCGGATGTCGAGGGTGACCTCGTCGCCCATGAAGGAGAGGGTGACGCCGACCCGGGTCGCCCGTGCGTGGCGAGCGGCGTTCGACAGCGCCTCCTGGACGATGCGCAGGAGGGTGGCCGCGAGTTCCCCGTGCAGCTGTTCCGCGGTGCCGGTGACCGTGAACTCGGCGCGCACGCCAACCCGTTCGCCCCATTCGGCGACCGTCTTCTTCAGGGCTTCGGGCAGTCCGTCGTCCTCCAGCGCCACGGGGGCGAGGTTGTGCACGGAGCGGCGGGCCTCGCCGAGACTGTGGCGGGCCAGGTCCATGGCACGGCTCGCGTGCTCCCGCGCCATCTCCTCGTCCGGTGTGTTCGCGACGACCTGGAGCTGGGCGATGATGCCGGTCAGGCCCTGAGCGATGGTGTCGTGGATCTCGGCGGCCAGCCGCCGGCGTTCGTCGGCGACTCCGGCTTCCCGCGCCTGTACGAGGAGTTGGGCGTGCAGGGCGGCGTTCTCGTCGAGGGCCTGTTGCAACGCCGTGTTGGTGCGGCCCAGTTCGGCGATGGTCTCTGCCTGGACGCGGACGTGCTCCTGTTCCTGCTCGGCGAACCGGGTGAACACGCTGACCAGGCCCATGTTGACGACCAGGACGAGGAGGAAGCCGGTCCACAGGAGCAGCCCGTGCGGCGGCATGCCGCCCACCTCGCTGCCGGCCATGGTGATGGCGGTCAGGAGCAGACCGGGCGTCACCAGTCGGCGGGGCAGCTCCCGGGCGGCGGTGTAGTAGCCGACCACGGCGTAGAAGGCGAAGAACGGGTTGAGCCAGGTCAGCACGAACCCGAGGGCCCAGCGCAGGAAGTAGAGGCAGACACCGGTCCGGCTCGGGCCCTGCCGCCTCCGCTTCAGCCTTCCCCAGCACACCTGCAGCACGGCGGCCACGGCCACGAGTGCCGCCGAGACGGCCATCGCGGACCGGCCCATGCCGACCGCGCGAGCGGAGAGGGCCGCGGCGACGACACCGGCCATCAGCAACGCGTAGGGCCCCCAACTGTCGAAGGAGGCCCGGTGCGCCTGGGGCACAGTGCTCGTCACGGCACCAGTATCCGGCACGGCCCGCTCACTCCCAGCGGAACCATCGGCTCGCCGCGCCCGTCAGCAGCAGGATCCACACCACCAGCACTCCCAGGTGGCTCCACCCCGGCCAGTGCCCCGCCGCCGCCCGGTCCAGCGCCTGCGCGGCCGCCCCGAAGGGGGTGTAGCCCACGATCCGGGCCAGGGTGTCCGGCATTTCCTGCACCGGCAGCCACACACCCGCGCAGAACATCGACGGGAAGAACACCACGGACCCGATCGCCCCCGCGATCTTCGTCGTACGGGACAGCGCCGACACCACCGATCCGAGAGCGAGGGCGACCAGGACGGCCGACAGCAGGGCGAGGACGTATCCGAAGGGCTGCTCGGGAAGCCGTACGTCGAAGAGGAGCCGCCCCACCGCGAGGGCGAGCAGCGCCGACGCCAGGGAGGCGGCGCCGTACACGAGGATGTGCGCGAAGAGCAGGGTGGACGGACGCACCGGTGTGGCGGCCATCCGGCGCAGGATGCCGCGCTCGCGGTAGCCGGTGAGGGTCTGCGGCATCGACTGCAGACCGCCGACGATCAGGCCGAGCAGCACCGTCACCGGGACGTAGACGTCGACGGTGCGCAGGCCGCCGAGATCGGCCTGGTGCTCCCGGAAGGACGGGATGGACCCGAGGATCACCAGCAGCAGGGTCGGGAACAGCAGGATCCAGAAGAGGGCGCCCGGTTCACGGCGGAAGAGGCGGACCTCGGTCTTCAGGACGGCGGTACTCATACCGCGGCCTCCTTCGTCAGGTCGAGGAACGCGTCGTCGAGCGTGGCGTCCAGGACGCGGAGCTGATGGGCGGTGATGTGGTGGCGGGCGAGCAGGGTGATGACGGCGTTGACCGTCTCGTCCGTGCCGGAGAGCGTGATACGGCCGTCCTTGTGCTCGATGGCCGCGAGCGCGGGGAGCGCGTTCAGGTCACGGTCGTCCAGCGGGGCGGACGGGGTGAAGCTGATGACGGTGGCACCCGCCGAGCGCCGGATGAGACCGGCCGGGGTGTCCAGGGCGGCCACCCGGCCCTTGTCGATCACCGCGATCCGGTCGCACAGGCGCTGGGCCTCCTCCATGAAGTGGGTGACCAAGAGGACCGTGACACCGCCCGCCCGCACGTCCTCGATGAGCTCCCAGGTGTCCCGGCGGGCCCGTGGGTCCAGGCCGGTCGTCAGCTCGTCCAGGACGACGATCCGCGGGTTGCCGATCAGGGCGAGCGCGATGAACAGGCGCTGCTTCTGGCCGCCGGAGAGCTGGGCGAAACGGGTGGTCAGCCTGGCGGTCAGGCCGAGGCGTTCGGCGAGGGGCGCCCAGTCGAGCGGGCTCGGGTAGAAGGAGGCGTACAGCTCCAGCGCCTCGCGGACGGTGAGCTTGGGCTGGAGCTCGCTCTGCTGGAGCTGCGCGCCGAGGACACGGGCCACCCGCGCGTGGTCGGCCACGGGGTCGAGGCCGGTGACACGGACGCGGCCCGTGTCGGCGACGCGCAGGCCCTCGACGCACTCGACGGTGGTGGTCTTGCCGGCGCCGTTGGGGCCGAGGACACCGAAGATCTCGCCCTCCTCGACGGTGAAGGACACGCCGTCGACGACCGGGCGGCCGCCGTAGGACTTGCGCAGTTCGCTGACTTCGATGACGGACATGGCACCAGGGTCGCGAGACGCGCGGGGGGCGCGCATCGGCCGACGCGCTCGCTCCGGCATCCGCCGATCGGTTGATGGGGGCGTACGACTTGACGAGCGGGTCGGGTCCCCGAACGCGCAGGTCGTAGGACCGACGGAGGAGGGGGGTCCGGCCGAAACTCGGTGGGCGTCGTCAGTGCCGATCCGTAGGCTCGCCGTGATGCCGACGAAACCTGCACCCACCAAGGACCGGTCCGCCGTACGGACGTTGCTGCGCCTGTGGCCGTACGTACGGCCCGTGCGGGTGCGGCTGTTCAGCGCCGCGTTCGTGGCGGTCGTCGCATCCTGTGTGGGGCTGGTGATCCCGCTCGTCCTGAAGTGGATGGTCGACGGCCCGGTCGCAGGCAGGGACCCGGCGGGCGTCTGGCTCGGCGCGCTGTACCTGCTGCTGCTCGGGTTCGCGGAGGCACTGCTGTTCGGGGCGCGGCGGTGGCTGGTGGCGCGGCCGTTGTCGCACGTCGAGGCGGAGATGCGGGCGGACCTCTACCGGCGTCTGCAACGGCTGCCGGTGGCCTTCCACGACCGGTGGGCCTCGGGGCAGCTGTTGTCCCGGGGCACCACGGATCTGATGCTGCTGCGCATGTTCCTCGCCTTCCCGCTGACGTTCCTGCTGGTCAACGGGGTGACGATCCTCGTCGGCGTGCTGATCATGCTGGCGCAGGACTGGACGCTGGGGCTGGTGATCCTGGGGCCCGCCGTGCCGGTGATGGTGACCTGCGTGGTCTTCGAGAAGCGGTACGCGCAGGTGGCTCGGCGCGCACAGGACCAGGTCGGCGATCTGACGACGGTCGTCGAGGAGAGCGTGCTCGGCATCCGCATCATCAAGGGGTTCGGCCGGCACCGGAGCCAGGCACGGGCGTTCCGTGAGCTGTCGCGGACGTTGCGCGGCACGGAGCTGCGCAAGGCGCGGCTGCTGGCGGCGATCTGGGGCGTCATCGTGACGCTGCCCGAGGTCGCCATCGGGGCGGCGCTGGTGCTGGGGACCGTGCAGGTCGCGGACGGGCAGTTGTCGGCGGGCACGTTGGTGGCGTTCCTGTCGACGGCGCTGGCCCTGCGGTGGCCGGTGGACTCGATCGGGTTCCTGCTGGCGATGAGCCAGGAGGCGGCGACGGCGACGGAGCGGTACTTCGAGGTGATGGACGTCGAGGTGGAGGAGCCGTCGGGTTCTGGTGGGCCGGGGGCGGTGCCAGGGGGTGGGTCGCGCGACTCGGCGCCGCGAGGTGCCGTCCGCGCCCACCCTCCCCTGCTCCCGGCTTCGCTCGAGCGGGGGGACCCCCATCGCCCCAGCGGCACGACTGCCCGCGGGGTGACGGGCTTGTGCTTCGACGACGTCACCTTCCGCTACCCCGACGCCCCCTCCGGCTCCCCGCCCGTCCTCGACCGGGTCGACCTCCACATCCGCCCCGGCGAGTCCATGGCACTCGTCGGTGCGACCGGAAGCGGCAAGACCACGCTCACCGCACTCGTGCCCCGCCTGCACGAGGTGACCTCCGGGCGGATCACCCTCAACGGCGAGGACATCACCGCGATGCCGAGACAGGCGCTGCGCGCCCGTGTCGCCGTGGCGTTCGAGGAGCCCACCCTCTTCTCCGCGAGTGTCGGGGAGAACGTGCTGATGGGGGCCGGGGACGCGGCCGGCACAGAGGAGTTGGAGCGGGCGCTCGGCGTCGCGCAGGCGGACTTCGTGTACGCGTTGCCGCAGGGGACCGAGACGCAGGTCGGCGAGCAGGGCCTCAGCCTGTCGGGCGGTCAGCGGCAGCGCCTCGCGCTGGCCCGAGCCGTCGTGGGCAAGCCGGATTTCCTCGTCCTGGACGACCCGCTCTCCGCGCTCGACGTCCACACGGAGGCCGCCGTGGAGGCCGCCCTGCGCCGGGTGCTCGCCGACACCACGGCACTGATCGTGGCGCACCGTCCGTCCACCGTGCTGCTCGCCGACCGCGTCGCCCTGCTGTCGGGCGGCCGGATCGTCGCCGTCGGCACCCACCAGGAACTGCTGCGCACGAACGCCGAGTACGCCCATCTCATGTCCGGCGAGCAAGCCGGTCAGCAGGAGGACGAGCGATGACCACGTCCACCACGTCCACCACCCCTGCCTCCACCGACGACGGCCAGGAACTCCCCCACCCTCAGCAGGGCTCCGCCGCCGGCGACCCCTTCGACCGCGACGTTCTGCCCACCCCGCCCGGCGCCACCTCCGCCCTCCTGCGCTCCCTGCTCGCCCCGATGAAGGCGCGCGTCACCGTCACCACGCTCCTGCTGCTGCTCCAGCAGGCGGCCGTCCAGGCGGGCCCGCTGCTGGTGGCGTACGCCATCGACCGGGCCGTACCGGCGTTCCGGGCCCACGACAACGGTCCGCTGATCGCGGTGGCGGTGGGCTATCTGCTGTGCGCGGTGGCGTCCGGCGGGCTCCAGTACGCGTTCATCGTCGCCTCCGCGCGCGTCAACCAGGACGTGCTGCTCGACCTGCGCGGCCGGATCTTCCGCCATGCCCAGGCGCTGAGCGTCGACTTCCACGAGCGCTACACCTCGGGCCGGCTCATCTCCCGCTCCACGACGGATGTGGAGTCGCTGCGCGAGCTGCTCAACGAGGGCCTCCAGGAGCTGGTGACCGTCGTCCTGTCGTTCGTCTACATCTCGGCCATGCTGCTCTGGCTGGACCTGGGGCTGGGCGCGGTGGCGGTGGCCTCGTTCGGGCCGCTCTACCTGCTCGTGCGGATGTACCGGCGGCGGGCCGGCCGGGTCTACACGAAGCGGTCGACGGCGATCGCCGCGGTGATCGTCAAGTTCGTCGAGACGATGAACGGGATCCGGCCGGTGCGGGCGTTCCGCCGGGAGGACGCCAACGACGAGGCGTTCCGGGTGCTGAACCGGCATCATGAGCGGACCAACGGCGATGCCCTGCTGGAGATGGCGCGCTATGTCGTCTGCTCGCGGCTGGTCGCCAACACGGCCGTCGCGGCGATCGTGCTGTGGGGCGCGTACCGGGTGGCGGACGGCTCGCTGCAGCTGGGCGTGCTGGCGGCGGCGGTGCTGTATCTGCGGCGGTTGTACGACCCGATTGACCGGCTCGGCATGTTCCTGAACTCGTACCAGTCGGCGGCGGCCTCGCTGGAGAAGATCGCGGGGCTGCTGGCGCAGACGCCGTCCGTGCCGGAGCCGTCGGCGCCGAAGGAGCTGCCGCCGCTGCCGGGCGAGCAGCCCGGCCGTGAGGTCGTCTTCGACGGCGTCCGGTTCGCGTACCGCACGGGCGGCGAGGTGCTCCCCCGCTTCGAGCTGACCCTGTCGGCCGGGCAGACCGTCGCAGTCGTCGGTTCGACGGGCGCGGGCAAGTCCACGCTGGCCAAGCTGCTCGCGCGCTTCTACGACCCCACCGAGGGCCGGGTGCTGCTCGACGGGGTCGACCTGCGCGAGCTGTCCGTGCCGGAGCTGCGGCGCGGGGTGGTGATGGTGACGCAGGAGGCGTTCCTGTTCTCCGGCACGGTCGCCGAGAACATCGCGATCGGGCGACCGGACGCGAGCCGTGAGGAGATCGAGCGGGCGGCGAAGGCGATCGGCGCGCACGAGTTCATCAGCGCGCTGCCCGACGGCTACGACACGGACGTCCGCAAGCGGGGCGGCCGTATTTCCGCGGGCCAGCGTCAACTCGTCTCGTTCGCCCGGGCGTTGCTCGCCGACCCGGCGGTGCTGATCCTCGACGAGGCGACCAGTTCGCTGGACGTCCCCGGGGAGCGGGCCGTGCAGCGCGCGATGGCGACCGTGCTGAACGGCCGTACGGCGGTCGTGATCGCGCACCGGCTGTCCACCGTGGAGATCGCCGACCGGGTGCTCGTCATGGAGCACGGCCGGATCGTCGAGGACGGCACTCCGGCCGAACTGATCGCGGGCACCGGCCGGTTCGCCGATCTGCACCGGGCTTGGCGGGACAGTCTCGCGTGAATCTGCGGAGGGACCGTTGATCGACGCGTACGAGGATCCCGGCACGCCCGGATCCCGGAGCGGGGTCCGGTATCTGTGGTGGCTGGTGACGCGGTAGCCCGACGCGACCGACGAGCAGGTGCGTGGGCCGCGCTCGCGGCCGTGGGCGCGGACGGCTGGGGCGCGGACGACTGGGGGCGCGAGCTGCCGGACGGCCTGGACAGCGAGCTGGGGCCGCACGGCTGCGCCACGGACGGCTCGCAGGCGCAGCAACTCGCCCTGGCGCGGGCGGCGCCGGCCGACCCGCACACGCTGATCCTCGACGAGGCAACGGCCCTGCTCGACCCGGCGACCGCCCGTCACACCGAGCGCGCGCTGCTCGCCGTCCTGGAGGGCCGGACCGTCATCGCCATCGCCCAGCGGCTGTACACCGCCCATGACGCGGACCGGGTCGCCGTGATGGAGGAGGGCCGCCTCACCGAACTCGCCACGCACGACGAGCTGGTGGCGTCCGACGGGGCGTACGCGGCGCTGTGGCGCACCTGGCACGGAGAACGGTCGGCGGGGGGCTGAGTCCGGCCACCTCGACCCCGACTCCCCGGCAACCCGCCCCTCTTGCAACCAATGGCCCGTATATCGAACATGACTATCCGGTCAACGGAGGCTTTCCGGCCAACTTCTTGACGCGCTCCTGACAGCAAGCGCCATCCGGTGCCAGGCTTCCCACGGCCGCTTCACAGCAACCCCACATGTCCATCGCTGTGTCGCCACACGGTCACCCGCACCTGGTTCCGCGTAACGCCCTGTTCTGCCCGGACGGCCCACCCGCCGTTCGGTCTCCCCTGGCCGTGCGACCCGCGGCCACGCAGAAGGAGTCAGTGTTGACAAGCAGTTCCTCCCACAGACGCACCTCCCACACCCGCAAGGCCACGGCCGTCGCCCTCGTCGGCGTCGCCGCGTTCCTGGCCGCCGCCGTCCAGAGCGGCGCCGCCACCGCAGCCCCGGCGAAGGCACCGTCGGCCGCGGGCAAGGCCGACCCGGGCGCGCTGCCCGCGAAGCTCACCCCGGCCCAGCGCGCCGAGCTGCTCCGCCAGGCGGACGCCGGCAAGGCGAAGGCCGCGCAGCAGCTGGGCCTCGGCGCCAAGGAGAAGCTGGTCGTCCGTGACGTGCTGAAGGACCGCGACGGCACCGTCCACACGCGGTACGAGCGCACCTACGACGGCCTCCCGGTGCTCGGCGGCGACCTGGTCGTCGAGACGTCCCCGGCCGGACAGACCGAGGGCGTCGTCAAGGCCACCCGCGCCCAGATCAAGGTGGCCTCGCTGAAGCCGGCCGTCGCCCCGTCGAAGGCCGAGCAGCAGGCGCTGGGCGCCGCGAAGGCGGAGAAGGCCAAGAACCCCGACGTCAACAACGCGCCCCGCAAGGTGATCTGGGCTGCGAACGGCACGCCGACCCTGGCGTACGAGACGGTCGTCGGCGGCTTCCAGCACGACGGCACCCCGCAGGAACTGCACGTCATCACCGATGCCACCACCGGCCAGAAGCTCTACGAGTGGGAGGCGATCGAGACCGGCACCGGCAACACGGTGTACTCCGGCACGGTCGACCTCACCACCACGCAGTCCGGGTCGACGTACAACCTGACCGACGGCGCGCGCGGCGGCCACAAGACGTACAACCTCAACCGGGGCTCCTCCGGCACCGGCACGCTCTTCTCCGGCTCCGACGACGTCTGGGGCAACGGCCTGGCGTCCAACCTGGAGTCGGCCGGCGCCGACGCGCACTACGGTGCCGCGCTGACGTGGGACTACTACAAGAACGTGCACGGCCGCAGCGGTATCCGCGGCGACGGCGTGGGCGCCTACTCCCGGGTCCACTACGGCAGCAACTACGTCAACGCGTTCTGGTCCGACGCCTGCTTCTGCATGACGTACGGCGACGGCTCGGGCAATGCCAACCCGCTCACGTCGATCGACGTGGCCGGTCACGAGATGACCCACGGCCTGACCTCGGTCACCGCCAAGCTGAACTACACCAATGAGTCGGGCGGTCTGAACGAGGCCACCTCCGACATCCTCGGCACGGCGGTCGAGTTCTACGCGGGCAACCCCTCCGACGTCGGTGACTACCTCATCGGCGAGGAGATCAACATCAACGGCGACGGCACCCCGTTGCGCTACATGGACAAGCCCAGCAAGGACGGCTCGTCCAAGGACAGCTGGTACTCCGGCCTGGGCGGCCTCGACGTGCACTACTCGTCGGGCCCCGCCAACCACTTCTTCTACCTGCTCAGCGAGGGCAGCGGCACCAAGACCATCAACGGTGTCACCTACAACTCGTCCACCTCGGACGGCCTGCCGGTGACCGGCATCGGCCGCGCCAAGGCGGAGCAGATCTGGTTCAAGGCGCTCACCACGAAGTTCACCTCCACCACCAACTACGCGGGCGCCCGCACCGGCACCCTCGCGGTGGCGGGCGAGCTGTACGGCACCACCTCCGCCGAGTACAAGGCGGTGCAGGACGCTTGGGCGGGCGTCGCGGTCGGCTCGCGCTCCGACGGCGGTGGCGGCGGCGGCACGTCCTTCGAGAACGCCGCCGACGTATCGATTCCGGACAACGGCGCGGCGGTCACCTCGTCGGTCACCGTCTCCGGACAGACGGGCAACGCCCCCTCGAACCTTCAGGTCGGCGTCGACATCGTGCACACCTACATCGGTGACCTCCAGGTGCAGCTCGTCGCGCCCGACGGCACGGCGTACACGCTGAAGGCGTACGGCACCGGCGGGAGCTCGGACAACCTCGACACCACGTACACGGTGAACGCCTCCTCCGAGGTAGCCAACGGTGTCTGGAAGTTGAGGGTCCAGGACAACGCGGCCCAGGACACCGGCTACATCAACAGCTGGAAGCTCACCTTCCCGTAGGCCCGCCGCCTTCGGCAGCACGTGAACAGGGGCGGGGGGGGGGGGGGGGGGGGGGGGGGGGGGGGGGGGGGGGGGGGGGGGGGGGGGGGGGGGGGGGGGGGGGGGGGGGGGGGGGGGGGGGGG